>JAUHWE010000075.1 GCA_030424825.1 Verrucomicrobiia bacterium | reverse complement strand
ATTTTTGGCCGATCCCGAAAACCTCGCCAAAATGCTTGCCAAGATTCCAGCCAATCGCCTGGGAATCCCGGACGACTGCGCGGGAGCGGCCTTGCTCCTTTGCTCGAATGCCGGAAGCTACATCACGGGCACCAATCTATTTGTTGATGGGGGTTTGAGACTCAAACCCGACCCAAACTAATTGACTTGATTTACCGGCGAGCCGTCGATGAATGCTTTCAGGTTTTCAGCCGACATCTGCATCAATCGTTTTCTCGCCGCCCTAGTGGCCCACGCCATATGGGGGGTCACAAAACAGTTCTGGGCATTCAAGAGCGGATTGCTCGCGCTGGGTGGTTCCACGGAAAGCACATCTAAACCGGCTCCGGCGATTTGTCCGGAATTCAACGCATCGGCCAATGCCTGCTCGTCTACCAACTGACCCCGCCCGGTATTCAGAATATAGGCGCTGCGCTTCATTTTGGAAAGACTGGCACGGTTGACCATGTTCTCTGTTTCAGGAGTCAGGGGGCAATGCAGCGAAAGAAAATCACTTTCCGCAAAGAGTTCGTCCAAACGTCTCCATTGCACGCCATCAGGTGGAACCCGGCTAGGATCCCTCGTGAATGCAATTACCTTCATGCCAAACCCTTGGGCAATACGGCTTACTGAACGACCGATTTCACCTAGGCCCACAATTCCGAAAGTCAGTCCACTCAATTCGAGAGCTGGGTGCAGCCAGTAACAGAAATCAGGGCTCGCTACCCAACCACCCTTCCGGACATCATCTGCCTGTTCAGCGAGCCGATGCGTCAAGTTCAGGACATGGGCAAACACCATCTGGGCAACCGAGTCGGGCCCGTAGCCTGCGACATTGCAAACGGGTACCCTCTTGGCCGATGCGGCGTCGAGATCGACGATATTCACGCCGGTTGCCGTCACCCCAATATACTGAAGCTTTTTCGCATTCTGTATCGCTTCTAAAGATACGATCGCTTTGTTCGTAATGATCGCCTCGCAATCTTGAGTACGCTCGACCACTTCTTCTGGCGAGGAACGATCATAAACAACCACCTCCCCTAATTCTTCGAAGGCCTTCCAGTTCAAATCACCAGGATTAAGCGTATGTCCGTCCAGGATTACGATTTTCATGATCTAGACTACATTAACGTTTGGACGCGATTTTCTACTGGGAGGTCCAGCCGCCATCGATCGTAAAGGCGCCGCCCGTACAATACGAAGAGGCATCCGATGAAAGAAACAGCGCCAATCCTCCGATTTCGGTCAGTTCCCCCCAGCGACCTAAAGGGATCTTGGATACAAAATCCTGATACTTCTTCGGATCATCCAAGAGTGGCAGATTCATCTCAGTCGCAAACGGTCCGGGCAAAATCGCATTGGCCGTGATTTTAAACGGCGCCCATTCCACCGCCAAAGCACGCGTCATGTTGAGAACCGCCCCTTTGCTCGCGGTATAAGGTGTCCGGTCCGCAATGGCGATGACCGACAACATGGAAGCGATATTCACGACGCGTCCATAACCCTGGACTTTCATGATTGGCGACACCGCTTTGCAAGCCAGCCAAGTTCCCGTTACATTAACATCCATGACCTTGCGGAAGTCCGAGGTGGAGACTTCGTCGATGGAACCCCGAATATTGATCCCTGCAGAGTTGATCAGAATGTCTACCGAACCGAGTTCCGCATTCACCTCTCCAACCATCTTAGCAACCTGTGCCTCATCCGTAACGTCACAGCACTTCGAGATCACTTTTCCTTCTCCAACAGCATCAACGATCACCGCCGCTTCCTCGTTCTTGGAGGCGTCTCGGGCTGCGATTGCCACCGATGCGCCGGCTTCCGCCAGAGCTTTCGCCATTTCAATGCCGAGGCCGCGATTGCCGCCCACTACTAGTGCGGAACGCCCCGCCAATTTAAACTGATCTAGAATCATATTTCGTCTTTCTGTATTTCGTATTCGTCTGAACCGTAGTCGGTAATCAAAATTTTACTACCCCTATCTGTGATTTGCTGGCTTTCAAGACTCCCATTTGCGAAAGAAACGATACGCCTCCTTCAAGTCGCTCACCCAATCTCCCTTGGGCTCCGACCACGCCTGCTCCACCACGAGATAGCCCTGATAGTTTTTACTTAAAAGATGCTTTAGAAAGGTATCGAAATCCGTCACCCCTTGCCCAAACGGAACGGTGTCATGACCTTTGCCACGCACTTTGCAGTCCTTTAAGTCTACATGAAGAATTCGTTCATGGAAGCGGTCAACGATCTCAATCAGATCGACATCCACCCCTTCAAAGTGACCGGTATCAAGACACATCCCCACATTCGGTGAATCGATGGCGGCAAAGACTTCCTCATAATCCTCGATCCCTTCTAAGACGTTGTTGGCGTGATTTTCCAATACAACGGTGAGCCCCCTTTCTTCCGCAATCGGAGCGAGCTCCTTTAGGACTTCGATGATCGACTTCAATCCGCCCTGCGTTCCGCGACGACTACCCGTGCACTTGACGATCTGGCAGCCCAATCGATCACAATGATCCAGCAACACCATCTTGTGAGCCAGGTCTTTGTTTATCCCGTTGCGGCCCTCACCTCCAAAACCCGACCCTTGCACGCTGATCGGCGTGAGCCCTGATTGTTTACAACGCGATGCGATGCTGTCGATGTAGCGCGGGGTTAGCGTTCCCGGATACCAAAGATTGAATTCGACGTTTTTGAAACCAAGCTGGGGAATCACTCGAAATGCGGGCTCGTGCTGATGATCCCCGAATCCATCGGTGCAAATCGTGGCAATGGCCAGTGCGACACCGCTTTTGCCGTTAATAGACTGAGTGGGAGACGCCGCCTGGCTCAGCACTTGAAGCGCGCCTCCGGCCAAGGTGGCTGAGGCTGATTTCTTTAAAAAATTCCGGCGATTGATCGGGGATTGCATCGTTTCGAGGTGGTTAAAACCGACAATCAGGAACCCTTCCTCATTGTTCAAACTCATTTCTTGAAGAATTACCTGCGACAGACCATCTATAGACCCGTCACGACTTTCCGCATTGCAATAACTAGCTGATTCGTTTCCTAAAATAGATAAAACATGCAAATCGCGTTCACAAAAATGCACGGAGCGGGAAACGACTTCGTAATGATTGAAAACCTTGACGGATCAATCGAACTCACCTCCGAGCAAGTCGCCCGGATGTGCGACCGACGATTCGGAATCGGCTCAGATGGACTGATCCTCCTCAACCCGCCTCAAACCGAAGGTACCGACGCGACCATGGTCTACTACAATGCCGATGGGGGACGGGTGGACATGTGTGGCAATGGGGCGAGGTGCTTCACCTCTTTCGCACTGCAGAACGGAGTCGGTAACGGCGAATCCGTCTCGTTCTCAACGGATGCCGGCCCCATGAAAGCAACCGCCAGCAATGGTGTGTTTACGATCAACATGACACCGGTCCACTCCATCGAGCTCAATCAGGAACTACATACGGATCGGAGTACCTACCAATACGATTTCATGAATACGGGCGTCGAGCATGTCGTTGTCTTCAGCGATAATGTGGACGGAATTGACATTGTACCGGAAGGTAGCGCGATTCGCTACCACCCGAGCTTTCCGAAAGGGACGAACGCCAACTTCGCCGAGATACAAGCGGACGGAATCATAAAAGTGCGTACCTACGAGCGGGGTGTCGAAGATGAAACCCTTGCGTGCGGTACAGGCGTAACCGCTGTCGCCATCTCGGCGAACCTTACCAAAGGGCAGCCAACTCCCGTTTCCGTTCAGGTGCGGGGCGGCGACACCCTGACGGTCGATTTTCAGCGGGACGGGGACTCGATATCCCACATTACACTGACCGGCCCCGCCAAGGTCGTCTACGAGGGCACAATAGAAATCTAGTCCCCGAGCGTCTGGGCCAAACGTCTAGCAATTCGCTTAGCCAAAAACGGTCCTTCGTAGACCATGCCCGTGTATACCTGAACCAGAGAGGCCCCTGCGTCGATTTTGCGCATTGCGGTATCCGGGCTAGAAATACCGCCCACTCCAATGATGGGGAGTTTCCCGGCTGTTTGTCTGGAAATTCGCGTGATGATCTGAGTTGACTTACTTTCAACGGGTTCACCACTGATTCCACCGGCTTCATCGAGCGCTTCAAAACGGCCCTCTCGAGCCATTGTAGTATTGGTAGCGATGATACCGTCCAAACGCAAATCAGCTAGAATCTGCAAAATGTCATCCAATTGGGAAACACTCAAATCCGGAGCGATTTTCAGCAGGAGCGGCTTACGCCCTTCCCCCTTCTTCTCGCGCTCTTCATTCAATTTACACAATTCACTCAGCAATTCCGTCAAGCGCGACTCTTCCTGCAGTTTCCGTAGATCCGGTGTGTTCGGGCTGCTCACATTTACGACCAGGTAGTCCGCAAACCCAGCCAATGCCTGAAACGAGCGGCGATAATCCTCCACCGCTTCATCGATCGGGGCTACTTTCGACTTTCCAATGTTAATACCCAGCGGAATGCCACGTTGTCCCGGTCCCGGCATTTCCATGAGTCGTCCGGAAACCGCTTCCGCTCCATCATTGTTGAAACCCATTCGATTCAGAAGCGCCCCTTCGTTCGGAAATCGGAACATTCTCGGCTTCGGATTGCCCGGTTGCGCCAATGCGGTGACCGTGCCGATCTCTACGTGGCCGAAACCCAATGCTTCGAAGGCGGGCCAACATACGGCGTTTTTGTCGAATCCCGCAGCCAGTCCGACCCGGTTCGGAAACTCGAGCCCAAATACTGATACCGGCTTGCAGGCGCTCGGAAGACGATTCCAGGCTACCATCGCTGGCCTTAACCCTGGAGTCGCCGCCAAGAGAGTCAGCGCGTCGACCGCAAGCTCGTGCGCTTTTTCGGGGTCTAGTCGAAAAAGCAGTGGCTTAAGAAGACTCTTGTACAAAACACTCATATACAGTCGAGAAAGGGATCAGATGGACCGTTTCATGGAAAGAAAAATGCGATCAGTGCCCAATCTGGGTGTAAGGTGATTCTTTTACCGGTTTTTCCAATAATGGCTCGCCCGTGCGCGCCGATGAGCAAGGCATATCCAAATAGTGAGGACGCAACCGCTCAAATACGCTAAATATCAGTAGAAATCCCCCCGATTCCCAGAATTCTCAATTATTTGGACTTTCATTAGTTGACTTACGGTTAACACCCGTTTTTTGGTGATCGTAGAACGCATATCATGCCAAACGCTACAAATCAGATCGAATGGTGCACCGTTAAGCTTGGAGAGGACTTAAACTGGTGGGTAATGGAAGTCAGCGACGACATCCATTGGGACGTCGACGGGCTCAGCATCATTGATCCTCGTCAGGTATCCCACCTAATTGACCTCTCTGAACCCCTCCGCGAATACAACTTCGATCAGGATATTATGGATCGAGCCTTTATCGCGTTCAAAATCCAGAAAGACCTGGGAGACGGCCTCGTTCGTCTCGTGCGAACCAAAGAGAGTTTTTTCGACACCGATGAACCGCTATTCGGCCTGCCCGATGTGGTTGACGAGGAAAATGGCCCCTACGCGGATTTTCTCAACCATATCACTCGAATTCGCGTCAACATGCTGAACGATATTATCGATTTCGAGCAGGTGTTTACGATTGATGAACTCGAGGAAGAATTGCGGGAGGAGGAAAACAACAACTTCATCGAAGGACGCGCCGTCCACATGTTCAACGAAATCACCAACATCATGGAGTACGTTCCGGCCGGTTGGGAACTCGATGAGGATGATGACGATAAAGAGGATGACGACGACGAGGACATCGACGACTTCCCCGATATTGATGACGAGGAGGCCAAGAAAATAAGCGAAAGCGAAAACCTCAAATGGGACGAGGATGAGGAGGACGAAGAGGATGAGGACTCCTACCAGGGAGGCCCCCCCGACGAAGACGAAGACGAAGAATTGGATGGGGACGAGGAAGACGAAAAAGAGTAGCCTCAGCACCCAATAATTTACAAGGAACGCGCCCTACACAAGGTCGCGTTTTTTTTGCCTAATCCCCTAATAACTAGCTCAAGGACTCCGCGACCTCGCGAGCAAAGTAGGTCAAAATCAAGTCTGCTCCCGCCCGCTTAATGGCCAGAAGCGACTCATCACGGCTCTTTTCGTAGTCCAGCCAACCCTTTTGGGAGGCCGCGTGGATCTGGGCATATTCACCCGAAACCTGATAGGCCGCCAAGGGCAAGGCCGACGCCTCTCTCAAATCACGGATTATGTCCAGATAGGCTCCCGCCGGTTTCACCATCAGAAAGTCTGCCCCTTCTTCCTCGTCTAGAAGGGCATCCGCAATCGCCTCGCGACGATTGGCGGGATTCAACTGGTACGTCTTTTTATCGAGCAGGGTCGTCCCCGCCGCGCTCGCGCTGCCAACGGCTTCGCGAAACGGACCATAATAGGCAGACGCGAATTTCGCCGCATAAGCCATGATCGCCGTATGGGTGAACCCCGCCTCGTCCAGAATTTCTCGGATCGCCCCAATTCGCCCATCCATCATATCGGAAGGCGCGACCATATCGACTCCGGCAATGGCCTGAAGCACCGCCATCTGACATAGACGTTCCACGGTTTCGTCATTGAGGACATAGTCCCCCGCCTCATTCAGCACACCGTCATGACCATGCGACGTGTAGGGGTCCAACGCGACATCCGTTATCACCGCCATTTCCGGAACCGCATCCTTGATCGCCCGAACAGCCCTCAAAACGAGCCCGTCGGGATTTCCTGCCTCCGTACCGACGCTATCCTTTAACGACGGATCGATGCTCGGAAACAAGGCCACAGCCCGCACCCCTACTCCGACCAGTTCGCGGCATTCCTTCACCAAATCTTTCACATTCCGGCGAAACACCCCCGGCATACTGCCCACTGGCTCCTTCGCCCCGTCACCGTCGATCACAAAGAGTGGTGCAATGAGATCCTCTTTTCTCAGCCAGTTCTCCTGTGTCATCGCTCGCAAAGCAGGTGTTCGACGGACCCGGCGCGGACGCCTCCCCAAATCTAGCTTGAAATCTTCGGTGTGATCAGGATCGTTCATAACAAATTACGTGGCAAAATGCAGTTACTAGGGACAACACGCAAAGCGGAAGAACTCTCAAAGGCAAGAGTTTGCGACGATTGTCACGCCCATTCAATCCGCTAACGGGTCTTGACTTGGGACTGTTTTTCCAATCTGCCACAACGAGCCTGGCAACCTCTCTCCCACCATGGTTCATTCCAGTTTCCACCTTTAAATGATGTCAGAAGTCTTTTTTCACAACACTCTCTCCCGACGGGCAGAGCCGATCGAGCCCTTAAAGGGAAATGTTATTGGCATGTATTGCTGTGGACCCACCGTTTACGCTCAGGCTCATATTGGAAACTTTCGCACTTTTCTTTCCCAGGACGTAATGAGAAGGACGTTACAAGTCGCTGGATACAAGGTGATCCACGTTCGCAATCTCACCGATGTGGACGACAAGACTATTAAAAAGTCACACGAGGAAGGAAAGCCACTCAATGAAGTCACCGAGCACTGGACACGCGTCTTCCATCGTGACTGTGAGCGCTTCAATATGCTCCCACCACAGATCGAGCCCAAAGCGACCGAGCATATCGACGAACAGATCAGCATGATCACCACTCTGCTGGACAAGGGCTACGCCTACTCTACCGACGATGGCAGTGTTTACTTTCGAGTGTCGTCATTCGACGACTACGGCAAGCTTTCTCGCCTGAAAGAACGCGAACTAACCACCAGCGCAGCGGACGCTTCACCCAACGACAGCGACGAGTATGAGCGCGACTCCATGGCCGATTTCGTCATGTGGAAAAGCCGTAAAGAAGACGATGGCGATGTATTCTGGGAAAGCCCTTGGGGTGAGGGTCGGCCCGGATGGCATTTGGAGTGTTCGGCGATGGCCATGAAATACCTGGGCTCCCATCTAGATATTCATTCCGGCGGGGAAGATCTCATTTTTCCTCATCACGAGAACGAAATCGCTCAAAGCGAATGCAGCTGTAATTCCCAGTTTTTCAGATACTGGATACACTGTGCCCACCTCCTCGTCGAAGGTGGCAAGATGTCGAAGAGCCTGAATAATTTCTATACCGTAGACGACATCGAGGAAAGAGGATTCCCTCCGGTCGTATTGCGCTACGCGCTGACGAGTGGGGCATACCGGCAGACCATCAACTTCACCATGGATTCGCTCCATGCTGCTCAAAGCGCGCTTGTGCGGCTGAAGCGGTTTTCAGACGACGTTCTTCAGGCCGCCGGACTAAAGCGGACGGCACTTCTCAAAGCGATTAATAAAGGAAAGCATCTCCAAGACGAATGGGGAGATTTTGCCCCCGCTTGGGAAAAGCTCTCTCACGACCTCAATATTCCCGGAGCGCTCGGTTCTATTTTTACCGCTATCAAAGGAACCAAGACCGCTAATCTCAATTCGGAAGAAGCCGCGAAAATCGCCATCGCCTACCACAAACTTATCTACGCGCTTGGCTACAATCTCGATCAGGTTGTCATTGAAAAGCCAAAGGCGGATGTACCGGAGGAAATCGAAGACCTTGCGAAACAGCGTTGGGAGGCCAAGCAGGCCAAAGACTGGGCGAGCTCCGACCAGCTTCGCGACGAGTTGCAAAACCGTGGCTGGAAGATTCTCGACCGCAAGGATGGATACGAGCTTGAAGCGCTTTAAACCGGTTCTAGAATGTTAGTGAGCTTTCACGATTTTCGTTGAAATACCGTCTACCCGATCACTCTAATCAGCCCGATTACAGATATCAAGAATCGCCTCTAATTTGGAGGCACCTTCCCTTTTTTCCAATGAAAGAACAAATGACTCCCCTCGAAGAAGTCCGCCATTCATCGGCTCATGTGCTGGCGACGGCCGTCTTGCGCCTGTTTCCTGAGGCTCAACTCGATATCGGTCCCCCTACCGACACCGGCTTCTACTACGACTTTGACCTGGAGCACAAGTTCACCGCCGAAGACCTCGAGAATATCGAGTCTGAGATGAAAAAGGTCATTAAAGAGAACCAGAAATTCATCCGACTTGAGGTCCCCCGCGACGAAGCGGTTCAGATGATCAAAGAGTTCGGACAGGAAGCCTACAAGCTCGGTCGCCTTGACGATATTCCAGAGGACGAACAAATTTCCTTCTACAAGAACGGCGAGTTCCTCGATCTCTGTGCCGGGACCCACGTCAATTACACAAAGAAAATAAAGGCCTTCAAACTGCTCAGCATAGCCGGAGCCTACCACCGAGGCGACTCCAGCAACAAGCAGCTACAGCGCATCTACGGGACCGCGTTTCAGTCCAAAGATGAACTCGCAGAATACCTCGAGATGCTCGAGGAAGCGAAGAAGCGGGACCATCGGCGTATCGGCAAGGAAATGCAGTTGTTCACCTTCGATTCTGAGCAAGTCGGACCGGGCCTCCCGCTTTGGATGCCAAAGGGAACCGTGTTGGTGGAGGAACTTGAAAAACTCGCTAAGGAAACGGAATTCGAAGCAGGCTACGACCGCGTTCGCACTCCCCATCTCGCCAAGGAGTCTCTCTATTTAACCAGCGGCCATCTGCCCTATTACGAGGAATCGATGTTTCCCGCCATGGAATTTGAGGAGGAATCGGGGGGAGAAAAGGTCCGCTACTTTCTCAAGGCGATGAATTGCCCGCATCACCACAAGATCTTCGCGGCAGCGCCTCGAAGCTACCGCGACTTGCCTTTGCGGCTCGCGGAGTATGGCACCTGCTACCGCTACGAGCAATCGGGCGAGCTGATGGGTCTGATGCGCGTTCGTTCGATGCAAATGAACGACGCCCACATCTACTGCACAGCTGAGCAGTTCGAGGCGGAATTTAACGCCGTCAACGAAATGTACCTGAAGTACTTCAAGCTATTCGGATTCGAAAAGTATCTGATGCGATTCTCCACCCATGACCCGGACAAGCTCGGCAAAAAGTTCGTCGACAATCCGGAGCTCTGGCTGAAGACGGAGAACATGGTTCGCGATGTACTTAAGTCCTCAGGAATCAACTACGAAGAGGTTCCCAACGAGGCGGCCTTCTACGGCCCTAAGATCGATGTACAGGTCTGGAGCGCGATCGGACGCGAGTTTACGATCGCTACCAATCAGGTCGACTTTGCCGTTCCTTCTCGGTTCGGCTTGGAATACACCACCAGTGAGAATACGAAAGAGACTCCCCTGTGTATCCACCGAGCGCCGCTGGGTACTCACGAGCGATTTATCGGATTTC
Organism: Verrucomicrobiia bacterium; assembly: GCA_030424825.1. Lineage (GTDB taxonomy): Bacteria > Verrucomicrobiota > Verrucomicrobiia > Opitutales > Opitutaceae > Pelagisphaera. The sequence continues at coordinate 1,484 of JAUHWE010000075.1, read as the reverse complement.
TGATCGAACACTTCGGAGGAGACTTTCCGACCTGGCTGGCTCCAGAACAGGTTCGCGTGCTCCCCATTAGCGACAAGATCGCCGACTATGCCCAAAGCGTCCTTACCCAACTCAAAGCGGCAGGGATTCGCGCCACGGCGGATCTTCACGCCGAGAAACTCGGGGCCAAGATCCGAAATGCGGAACTGGAGAAAGTCCCCAATGTTCTGATTGTCGGCGCCAATGAAGCCGAAGAAGGAAGCGTTTCGGTGCGCTCTCGTTTCGAAGGGGACCGAGGCACCATGAGCCGCGAGGCATTTCTATCCGATCTTCTGGAAACGATTCAGACGCGGAAGTTGCAGATTAAGGAATAATACACGCATTTCACCCATTGGTTTTTAGGATCGAAAGCTTTATCGAGCTTCCATTTTTTGGAGCTTGAAAAACGATACAATTGTCCCAGTGCTTTCCCTACTGAAAAGCATCGCACCCAAACTCGGATGCACCCGATTCAATTCGCGGCGGAAGACCACCGGCTATTGCTAAAATTTTGCCGAAAAAACAATTCACCAGTAACGACTTCAACTGATTCTATTGTATCGCAAAACGTTGGAGCGAGTCTTCTATCGCTTTGCGATTGAGATCGATACCGATAAATACAATCTCCTGGCGGCGGTCTCCCGTTTCCGAGTCCCAATTCCGCCACACTTTGGAGGGAAATTGAGCACGATCTATTTCGCCGTCTCTCTCTAGCGCGTGCATCCATTTGCCGAGGTAATCGAAACGCAGGGAATCTCCCGTAATTGAAATGTAGGCTACGCGGTCCGGCGTACGATCGGTCCAGGCGAAACCTTTCGCCCTAAGCAGCCCTGGGATGCCGTGCCTTAAATAGGCGACGAGTTTGTCGTGACTCATTTGAGAGCGCGACCGATAGACGAACACCATAAGACCAAAATCGGCATGATCGTGGATCTGATCATTTTTCGTTTTCTGACTGATGTCACCGTAGTCTGCCGCCAACTCTAAATCGCAACGCGAACCTGCGAATGCCGATGAATGGTCGAATCGCTCCTTCTCAAGCAGCTGTTCAATTTCCACTTGGCCCTCGATAGTCGTGAGAATATCAGCTGACGGACTGATGGCCGAAAGGGCAGCACGAGATTTGGAAAGAGACTCCTCATCCACAAGATCGGCCTTGTTCAGCACGACTACGCTCGCATATTCGACTTGCAGGGTCAACAACTCGCCCAGCGGTCGCCGAGGGTCGGAGAACAGCAGCTGAGAACGGCGGATCGGTGCGTACGCTTCCTGAACCTTCTTCACCCACCACGCGGCATCGACTAACGTAACCAAATTTACTATACGAACATAATCTAGCGATGAATCACCTTCTTCATTGCAAGCCATCAGGCTGGCGACGATTCGTTGTGGCTCAGCGATTCCCGTCGCTTCAACGATGATGCAATCCGGCTTCCGCTTCGCCAATTCGATAACTGCTTCCCCAA
>JAUHWE010000758.1 GCA_030424825.1 Verrucomicrobiia bacterium | reverse complement strand
CTCCTATTGAAACCAGCTATGGGGTTGAGTGGTTTGACCCGACAGATCCCGACGTTACGTTAGAAGTGCTTGAAGAACTGGATAAGGTCGTTCCGCAGCAAGGTGCGAATTTGGAAAAAGCTCTCGGCCTGGTTGATGATATGCCAGTTACACCCGATCGGGTGGTGCTAATCGTGGATGGGTTGCCGACATTGGCTGACAGTTACGAAGGGTCTTCTGTCCTGGACGACCACGATCGTATAAACATGTTTCGAGTCGCGAAGAAAGCACTCGTTTATAACGCTCCAGTAAGTGTCCTTCTGTATCCAATGAAAAATGATCCAGGAGCGGCGGTGCATTACTGGAGACTGGCAGATGAGCAAGGGGGCTCCATGGTTTGCCCTTCAAAAAGCTGGCCAAATACATGAAACGTAAACGGTCAACCCAGATTTTCAGTCTGTCGTTTCTGGACGTCATATGCTGCGGATTTGGAGCAATCATTCTCTTGTTCGTCATTACAATGGGTAAAAAGACGAAAGAGATTACCAATTTAAGAATCGCTCTAGAGCGGATCATACAGCAGCGGATGCTTCAGCTAAATGAATACGAAATAGTTACAGAGGAAATCGCTACGCTTATTCAGTTGGAGCAAGACAAGGAAAAAGAGAAAAAGATCGTAGAGCAGGACTTGGATGCGGTACTCGCTGAATTAAAAAAGAAGATTAACGACAAGGAGTTCAGCAAAGACAAGCTGCTTACGGATCTCGAACAAGTCGAGGATGAGCTGGCGGTGATGCAAACGGACCCCGAGATTGAGCAGAAGAAGATGGAGCCTTCACCGGTAGGGATTCCGGTGGAAAGCAATCATATCGCATTCGTTATCGATACCTCTGGCAGTATGCGTGACCCGAGCACTAGTTTGGTCTGGGGATACGTGATCCAGAAATTCGAGGAAACCCTCGATTCGTATCCCGAAGTAAAAGGAATCCAGCTTTTGGATGCGGACGGGCATTTCATTATGGGGCGGGGAATGAGGAGTAAGTGGATGACGGATAATCAGGAAACTCGAGACTATATGGTGCGTGCGGTCCGGTTGTATCCTTATAATAGCGACAGTAATCCTGTACCTGGAATCGCCCAGGCGATTCGAAATTTGGCGGAACCCAATAACAAGGAAATGAAAATGGGGATATACGTTTTCGGAGACGAATTTACGGGGCGTTCCGAGCCAGTGCTCAATACCTTAGACAAGCTCAATAAGAATAAGGAGGGTGAGCGAATGGCTATCATCAACGCCATTGGCTTTCCTAATCTTATCCGGAATTCGCTATCCTTAAGCCAATCAGGTCTGAAGTTCGCTAACCTAATGCGTGAATTGACTTATGAGCATGGAGGGGCGTTTGTAGGTCTTGAGAGGGAAACTCTAAGGGAACGGGACAGGGAGATTCAGGAGAGGTATCCCACTCCGATACCGCGCCGGGAATCCCGGATGCCTTCGATTATTTACGGTCCCGGGGGTAGGGGTGGAATCTATGGCCCTTAGCGTTCGGTGAACGCGTTCATCTTCGCCCGCATCAGTGGCTTTAAAATGTAGTCGAGAACGCTTTTCTTGCCAGTTTTGATATCGACTTGAGCGACCATTCCCGGGAGAATCTGAAAGGTCTCGGAAGTGGTTTTCAGAGAGCGTTCCCCTGTGCGGATAAGAATATGGTAGTAGCTCTGACCATCCTCTTCGTTCAAGAATGTATCGGCACTGATTCGGGCCACTTTTCCTTCGAGACCACCATAGATTGAGTAGTCGTAGGCAGTGAGTTTTACGGTCGCTTCTTGATCTAGTTTTACAAATGCAATATCGGAGGGGCTGATCTTTGCTTCCACAAGTAGGTTGTCCTCGATCGGCACGATTTCCGCTATCGGCGCTCCCGGCTGAAGAACACCACCAAGGGTTTTGACATGTATCTTATTCACGATGCCAGAGAGCGGCGCTTTTATCTCCGTCCGGGAAAGGCGATCTTCATAGGCGAGAATCGTCTGCTCGATTTGGCTCAGTTTCGTTTTGTATTCATTGTTCTGCGAAACTACCTCGTTGAGGTACTCAGACTTTTCGCGCTCCATCTGGCCTTGCAGGTCATTGACCATGGTTTCTAGTCTCAGAAGCTCCACTTGGGAGACGACACCTGATTCGGCCAAGGGCTTGGTGATGGAGAGTTCGCGAATCTTCAAATCGAGACTCTTTTGAAGTCTCTCCTGATTAGTGTTTATCTGGTTGCGACGCGTATGGAAAAGAAGCGTTTCGGAATCGATCAGATCGGAATTGGATTTTTTGAGGTATTTTGGAAAGCGTACGTCTTCAAGTTGTTGTGCCTCAGCATC
>JAUHWE010000757.1 GCA_030424825.1 Verrucomicrobiia bacterium | reverse complement strand
ATGAATACCCGACCATCGGCTTCGACGAAAGCGTAGTCGAGTCTTGGATGCACGGCGACGGCGAGGTTGGCGGGAATCGTCCAGGGAGTGGTTGTCCAGATGACGATGGAAAGGGGCTTCTCGATGCCGAACTGGCCTGTTTCGGGAATGTCGAAAGCCACCCAGATGGAAGGGCTGGTGTGGTCTTTGTATTCGATTTCCGCTTCCGCTAGAGCGGTCTCAAAGGGGATGGACCAGTAGACCGGCTTCTTGCTCCGGTAGACGAGGTCTGCCTCTACGAACGAGGCAAGCGTCCTCAGGATCTCCGCTTCATAGGCAGGGTTCTTGGTCTTGTATTCGCGTTTCCAGTCACCGAGCACACCGAGGCGCTTGAATTGGCGTCGCTGGACTTCGATCCAATGCTCGGAAAACGCGTCGCATTTTTCCCTCAGCGCGGCGGTGCTCAAGGATTCTCCCGAAGCTTGAACCTCTTTCGACACCTTGTGCTCAATAGGCAGCCCATGGCAGTCCCAGCCGGGGAGGTAGGGTGTGCGGAACCCTTTGGCAGCCTTGTAGCGGAGGACGATTTCCTTGAGCGTCTTGTTCAGGGCGTGGCCGAGGTGAAGGTCCCCATTGGTAAATGGCGGGCCGTCGTGGAGCAGGAAGAGCTCTCCGTCTCGGTTCCGGGCTTGGATTTTCCCGTAAAGATCGATCGTCTCCCAGTGATCGACGCGGGAGGGTTCACGCTTGCCGAGATTCGCCCTCATGGGGAAGGAAGTCTGTGGCAATTTGAGCGTATCTTTATAGTTTTCAGCCATGCCCTAGGTGAAGAATGGGCGGATATTGCCGATCGACCTCTGAGTGTCAAGGTCGGAGGAACTCCATGTTAAAAGGGTTTGTGCACAAGATTCCCGCTGATGGCAGGAAAGCGAATATTCGTGCTTCAATTTTGTTACAGCGTCGTTGCGAACTGGATTCGGTTGTAGAGCTGGTGTGTGTTTTCAGGAACGATCCGATCGACCACGATAGAAGGGTCGAAATTGAGCTCAGTATCGAGACGGATCCCTACTTCTAATCCCGGAAGTACGAAATCGTCGATAAAATCCATCCCGCCGCGGGGCTTCAGCCACTTGTAGTAGAGATCCGTCTCTTGGGTCTCGATCACTATGTCCGCGTGCAGCCTCAAGCTACAGATAAGAGTGAGGTCACGGAACGAAGAAAACCAAGTAGGCGGATTGACCAGTTCGTCTTTGATTATAATGACCATAACCTTGGTTAGCATCCTTTGAGCCAATAGGATACTGGTACTTAGAATTATCGGCCTTTCAGTCAGTTTTTTGGCCTGTTTCGTTCCTTTTTCGACTGAAATTGGGCGATTTATCTTAAAATTAGCGCTCAATGAGTGGACATGTCAGATGAGTGCCGAATTGAAGTTGCATTCTCTCTGATCTTCCTACCAATGTTCGCGCTCACTTTTGACCACGCCTCGACGGCGGACTCCTAGAAGCGAAAAACAAATGAAACGAACGCATCATTGTGGCCAACTACGCGGAAGCGACGTTGGGAAATCGGTATCGTTGATCGGGTGGATAGATTCCATTCGCGATCATGGCGGCATCCTCTTTATTGATTTAAGAGACCGAGAAGGCCTTACGCAGGTGAAGGCTAATCCGCATAGCGATGATAGCGATTTCAACGCCATGGTTCATCGCCTTAGGGACGAGTCTGTCATTGAGATCAAGGGACTTGTGGAAGCTCGCGACGGAGATAACGTAAACCAGTCTCTCCCGACGGGCGAAATCGAAGTCGAAATTAGCGAAATTGTGGTGCACAACATTTCGGAAACGCCTCCTTTTCCCATTGACGACGAGAAAGGGGATCGGGTGAACGAGGATCTCCGCTTGAAATATCGTTATCTGGATCTCCGAAGAGGCAAGATGCGGCAGATGCTCAAATTGCGGCATGAAACGACCAAATCGATCCGCAACTACATGGACGGAAAGGGCTTTTACGACATCGAGACGCCGACGCTTTTCAAGAGCACTCCGGAAGGGGCTCGCGAGTACCTGGTTCCGAGCCGGATTCAGCCCGGGCATTTCTACGCCCTGCCACAGTCGCCGCAGCAATTCAAACAGATGCTCATGGTGAGCGGGGTGGAGCGCTATTTTCAGATCGCTCGCTGCTATCGCGACGAAGATCTGCGAGCGGATCGCCAAATGGAGTTTACGCAGCTCGACATTGAGCTCTCGTTTGTCGATCGCGAGGAGATGTACGCACTGATGGAGGGACTGATGAAGCGGGTGTGGAAGGACACTCTGGGTGTGGACATCGAAACACCTTTTCCGCGACTAGCGTTTCGAGAGGCAATGGATCGC
>JAUHWE010000756.1 GCA_030424825.1 Verrucomicrobiia bacterium | reverse complement strand
ACCTTGCCCCCGAAGAGCTGATAATGCAAAATCGCGGAATCGCCGGCATCCTCCATACCCAACCACTCGCCAACCGACGAGTCGATCGGTCCACGACCCAACTCCTTTGGGTCAACTCCTTTGGGCCTCGGATCTTCGAAGGATAATTCCCCCGTTTGCCAACCCGGATAGAGACCGGTAGCGAAAGCGATTTTTCCCAGTGGACTCGGAAGCTTGGATTGCCCTGAGCCCATTTTCCTAAGCGGTACCGGATACGACAACATGGCCAACCCATTCGGCGAAAGGAAGCCGCCCTGCCAAATGCCTGCGACCCTTAACAGCTCCGTATCAAAACACACAAACACATCGTGATCGAGGGGGATTACAATCGCTCGGGGAACCAGATTCTCATCCGTTCCCATTGGAGCCAGCCCACGCATATCCACGGTGGCTTCGAGAAACGGAAAACCGGTGTCCAGAAATTCCTTATAGAGGGGCTCCGCATCCCGAGCCACATAGGGCGGGATCGCCGAACCAACACCGGACCCGATCAAGGCCCAAAGAATTCCTAGTAAAACCTTCTGCATGGTATCCCCATTCATCTCGGGCCAGCTCGGTTAATCTTAGCAGCTCCCTTCGATTCACCAGGGGTTTCTCCCCGAAACGCATCTTTCTTCACGACTCTCACACCCGTTTCACGATGAAATTCGTCCGTCGAAATATGTTCAGGACTACTATCTCCCGTTTGCTGTCTCCATTTTTTCAGGATCAAAGCCAGCTTCGACTCAATTTTCGACACACTGGCCTCCCCGGCAAGATTATGGATTTGGTGCGGATCGTTCTTTGTGTCATACAATTCAACGACAGGCCGAGGCGCGAGGAAGACGTCCTTTTGGACGTCGTTCAATTGGTTCTCCTTCAAAACCCGCTGCAACTCCATGTGCGATTCCGAACGGACGGAATCAGCAGGTCCCTGCCAGGCCTTCGCGGGCCGATCATTCACAATATATAGGTGCGACTCGGTACGTACGCTTCGACCGAGGGCTTCGTAGTCGTGCCAATTGTGCTCCGAAAAGGCGTAGTTCCGAACTGACTTCTCCTTATTTGAGAACAGTGGCACTAAACTCATCCCCTGAAAGGTTGGCCCGGCCTTTCCACCAGCCACTTCTATCGCCGTCGGGGCGAGATCAATCACGCTGACCAACCGGTCGCAAACACCTGGGTCGCGAATCCCATTCGGCCAGTGCGCAACCAACGCCGTCTTCATCCCAGAGTCATGAAGTCGAGTCTTCGCTCGTGGAAACGGCCTACCGTTGTCCGCCAGAATAAAAATAAGCGTGTCGTCTAGCACCCCTTGGGCTTCGAGTTCCTCGGTCACCTTGCCAATGAAATAGTCAAACCGCGTCACTTCGTTGTAATAGGAAGCCAGATCGTTCCTCGTTTTTTCCGAATCAATCAGGAAAGGCGGCACTTCCACCGCTTGAGGGCTGATCTTGGGTCCATAGAGCTCTGCTTCCCACTCCATGTCCGCTTCCCATCCCCGATGGGCGTCATACGATGCAAACCAGAAAAAGAAGGGCCTATCTTTAGGACGTTCCTTCGTCACACTCATCCAATGCGCATGGCCGCCTCGATTGCCGTCAGCTCTTCCCAAACTTATGTCGTCGAAAGGAGGCGTATCCCGCGGATTCTCGCGCCTCATATGGTTCTTGCCAGAAAGCGCGGTGTAATAGCCTTTCTCACGCAAGACCTCTGGGAGCCAAGGCAAATGGTCGGCGATGGGCAAGTGAAGCTCCGCCGCCTTGCCATTGTTGTGCGGATACCGCCCCGTCACGATACTGGCCCGACTCGGGCTGCAGCTGCTCGCCGTAAGGTAGGCCTGGGTAAAACGCAGACCATTAGCTGCCAGACGGTCGATGTTTGGCGTCCTCGCGCCTTCGTTGCCGTAACAGCCGTAATCGTTCCAGCTAACGTCATCGGAAATGAAAAATATGATGTTGGGCGACCTTTCGGCACCGAATGCCGAAACCAGAGACGCAAACACCAAAAACGAGACAAAAACAGGGCTCTTCATGTTCTAAGAGAAAAAAACCAGTCCCTATCTTCGCGCAATCTAAATGATCAGTTTGTAATTCCCGTGAATCCTGATTCTACTCCCCTCCTTATAACCTTAAAATCCCTCTGTTTTAGTTTCTCTATGAAAATTACCAGTTACCAAATCACGCCTATTGCCACAATCGACCCTCCCCTCCGAGCCGCATCTGGGTTGCACGCCCCCTACGCCCTTCGCGTGGTTCTCGAATTGTCCTGTGAAGACGGACTTACCGGAATTAGCGAAATCCCGTGCACCGAAGGGGTGGTCGAATCACTGACCCACATTTGCGAAGG
>JAUHWE010000755.1 GCA_030424825.1 Verrucomicrobiia bacterium | reverse complement strand
CGTCCGTCAGGCATTCCCTACTCCACCGCCAGTGCAGTAGGCATCTCCGAGCGGGCTGGTCGCGAAGTCGCCATCGCCATCCTACAGACGAACAACGCCAACCGAACCGAGGACTCACAAAAACTCTTCGACTACGGTTTCCGCAAACTCTTCACCCCAGACCTTCGCGGTTCGACCGAGTATCCAGAATCTGGTGGACTCGTCGGCTCGGAAGACCAAGTCCGAGTGAAAAACTTTGCCCTCGACCGCATCACTGCAGAGAGCGCTGTCACCGTAATCATTGACGACTTCGAGAACATCCAGATCGATATCTGGGCACTCGACCCCGCTGCCCGTTCGATCAGTCAACGCGGCCGCACCACTCGCACCTATAACCTACAGGACGGAACTAGATCAGCGGCCCCTACCGTCATTGCTCTCGCCGCCCTCCCGACGACAGCCGCAATCCGCGATGTCCTAACCGCCAACCTCGATGGTTCACACCTCAACCTCGATCTCTGGCGTATCGGCGAAGAACCCTAAGCGAAATAGGGGCACGCACAGATACAATCATCTTTGAACCCAATCAAAGTCTCTCACTACATAATAACTCAATTCCTAGGAATTGGTGGAGTGTCCACGCGGCAACTCTATTGCTAACTCTACCCGTAAACTCGTACTGTTTTTAGTCGTTTTATCGCATCGCCTCATGAATTCGAAGGATTCGGGGCCCGCATGTTCAGACCAGGCGTCTCCGACATCGATTCAGTCCCCAGTATGACATAGGTTCAAGAAAGCGGATGCGGTTTCTTTCATGAATCAATTGAAGCCAGCTTACAATGAATTGAAGGGGTACACGGATCTCTCGACAATTGAAGATCCGTTAAAGATCCTAGTCGAAGTGAATAATAGGGGACATGCCAGTGCACGCAGCTACCTAAAAAGCGATCCAAGCTTCCCAAGCAAACTGCATTTTCATTTCGAATATGATAAAACAATTAAATACAAAGACAAAGAAGGAAATGCTCTCCTTGTGTTCCAGCGAGGAGAAAACGCAAAATGGATACAAGTAGAAAAATATGTCATTATCAAAGACAAGGTTGATAATCGAGATGCTGGTCGATCGAAATCAGCCTACACGAGAACCAAGAATCATCCAACAAGTTGTGGATACAAAACTGAAGAAAATGAGAGCGAAACACTTAGGCTGAAAACAACGTATCCTTCAAAACGTTACAGTACTGCCCACATTCGCAATGGACATCTCCTCGGTTGTCACTCTTACGAGTACTTGACATTGGTTAAGGAGATTCGTGAATTGCCTCAATATGACCATGCTCTTCCAAGTAGGCGAGCATGTCTTCAAGGACTTTGGCATACAGTGGGTTATCGCCTTTTCGGTAATTGTGGAAGCCATGTCCTTTCCCTTTGTATTCGTATATTTCGCACTCGTTGCCTGCACTTTCCATGGCCTCACCGTATTTCCGTATGTTCGAAATAGGCTCTAAGAGGTCAAGTGTTCCATGAAAAATGACGGATGGTGCGACTCCTGGTTTTATATGCGTAATGGGGGCTACGGGCTTTTTCATTAACCTATCGCTTACTATCGGATTCAGGAGGACTTGCACGGAAGGCCGAATTGGAATTTCAGGATAATCTTCTGGTGCGAGATACTCGGAGAAAGAGCAAACCATAAGGGCAAGAGTGGCTCCGGACGAATTTCCACCTATCCCGATCCTGTTTCGATCTATATTCAGTTCATCAGCGTTCTCGTATACCCATTGATAGGCAGAGATGGCGTCTTGTAGACACAGCAGGAGCTCGGCGAGTGGGTCGTCAGCTTGCTGAATTCCTCTAATGTCCGCAGAGAAGGAAGCCATCCCGCGGTCGGCGAGAGTACGACAATGTGGGTAGCGCTTGTGAAGATTGTCTCTCCTTTCAAAAGCGCTTCCATAAAACCAGATCATTGCAGGTGACTTCTCCTCCTTACTTTCGGGGTAAAACCCATGGATTTCCAGAGGTGGGCCGTCTATATGTTTGAAAACATGAACGTCCGGTTCGTTGGCTGCAGCGAAACAGGGTAATGCTAAAATAAGCAGAGGTAGGAGATACTGAGGCTTCATGAATTGTGATTCTGTTTGCTAGTCTTTAGGATCGATTAAGTTACGTATTTCAAGATTTCGCCAATGGCTTTGAACGCTGTTATTGTAGTTACCGACGATTCCAAGAACCTTGCAAGGATGAAGGCTTCGAATCGATCTTGTAGTTATATTTGAGATTCAAAATTTGGCTTTTGAGTTGAGTAATACCCGGAGGGTATTGCGATGCGAAGAAACGAATTTTGGGCTCAAATAGGACCAAAGTACGAAGAAATTGGATTGATTGGACACT
>JAUHWE010000754.1 GCA_030424825.1 Verrucomicrobiia bacterium | reverse complement strand
GAACCCGCTTCCCGTGAAAGACTTGGAGCGGAAAAGGATGGTTCGTTTGAAGGCGATGTCGAAGACATGCTTAGTTCGATCGATATTGGCGGTTCGGAGATGGCAGAAGATGAAGGTTCGACTGAGTTGGAAGAAGAGCAAGATAAGAGCACAGCTCCAAGTTCCAGTGCGGACGACCTTTTGATGCGTGCCGGAAATATTCTGAATGGAGGAACTACGGAGATTCCGGCATTTGAGCCGGAGATTGATTCGGAAGCCCCGTCCGAGACGGAGGTGGATGGGCTGATGTCTATGCCAGACCCTCAGTCATTAATGGGTGAATCGGAAGGGAGTCCTGAGTCGGATACCACCGAGGAAGACCCTGAAGATAGTGATTTGGTTGCGATGCCGGATCCTCAGACACTGATGAAAGAAGCCTCTGCAGCCGGCGAAAAACCTGAATCCGATAGGCCGGCCAACATCGCGGAACGAGCGGGAGATCTACCCCCGCCACCGCCTGCCCCTGTCGCCCTGGAGGAGGATGAGATAGAAAGAGAACTTTCCACGGGCGAAATCGAGGACCCCGTGAGCGCAGAGGCGCCGAACGATATTGGTGAAGCGGTCGTGGAAGCATCGATCCCTGAGGCTCCTGAAGAATTGAACGAGGGAGAAAATTGCCTGCCCCCAGAAGATGAGAAGCCCATCGAGGAAAATGATGAGAAGCCGGAAAGTCCCGTCGCTGATGCGAGCGAGAGTGAAGCTGGCGGTTTTTTAGATGACGATGACTCGTTCCTGGGAGACGACGAAGATGACGACGATCTCCTGCTCTCGATTCAGAAGAATACTGACGCCGAACTGAATTCAAATACATCTATCCCATCAGGAAGTCCCCCATCGTCATCGGATCGAGTACCTGGATCGAGCTCGCATGGGCTTTTAGGGTCTCCGAAATTTGGAGTCCTCAAGAAAGCGACGAGATCTTTGCCCTTTGCGGCAGCGATCGCGCTTCTAGGCACTGGTTTGATTGTTTCGAGCCTTAAGAATGAGTTGCTCGAATGGGTTTCGCATGGAGATTCTCAGGGAAGCTCGATCACTCGTAACATTGCCGAGAAGACCAACGAGATTTTTGAGGACTTCGGTCCGGATTCACCGTACCAGATGGTTTGGCTGGAGTCAGAGATCAAGCGAGTCTCAGACACTGAGTTGCGCGTCGACGCCAAAATAGGGGCAGAGCTGAAAGTTGACCTCTATCAACCTGTCGAGGAATCAATCATTTATTCAAAACTCCCGTTTGATTTGCACAAACTCGAAGAGACAGCCCTGAAGCTGGAAACATTCGGTCGACCCGACATTAAGCTTCCGGTCAAGGGATGGGATCGACTTTACAAACACTCCGCTTCGAAGGGTATGGTATTCCCGTTTCAAGTATCCTATCGACTGCTAAAAGCCAGCCCGGAATCGGATTGGGAGCTTTCTGGAACGAGGATGAAAGAGGGAGACGATGGGTTCGCTTGGTCTAGAGGGCGGCCCGTGGAGTATTATGGCGCTGGAGGATTGGATGTGAATTCCAACAAATTTGGACTTTCGTTTAAAGCGTATGAAAAGGCAGGTTTGGCATATTTGAAAAAAGCGACTCTCGCGGAAGAAGAGTATCTCTTAGCGGTTGGTGAATCTACCAAGCAGGCCCGAGAGAAACGTGAGAACCTCGTAATGGCCTTGTCGCAAGGGTCCTATTTCAAAGGGATGGTGATTGCAGGTAAAGAGGGAACTGACGCACGGGAAGTGTCATTGATCATTACGGAAACGCGAAATGGCGGAGAGATGATCAAAGGGGTATTGAAGCTGGAAAAAGAGGATTCGTCGACGAAGCACTTTACTGGTTTCTTTGATGTCGTTGAAAGCGATCAAGGCATCAAGGGACAACTTGATCTGACAACCATTGCCTTTTCGGGGCAGCCGATCCCAGATGAGACTCCTCCATTCTTCAATCCGGGAACAGTATCTAAAATAAAGCTACAAACGGATGGTTATCGAATGGAGGGAGATGCTGACGAAATCTCATTGAGATTGATTCGAAGTCTCTAGCTGAGTCGAATCCGAGTTTCTTTGATTTTGGGTATCCAAGGTTGACGATGAGATTAGAGCTGATAATCGCTAGAACTTAGTGTTGTCAGCCAATCTCATAGAAGAAGTAGACAAGAAGGCCGGAAATATCGTGTCTCTTCGTGAGGCTTGGACTCGAGCGATTAGGCAGGCGGTGGATTCTGGATTGGACGAAAATTCCATTGTGCCTCTCCTTCGCGCTTTCAAGGCCCCTGCGAGCGTAATAAAGCTTACCGAATCGATTGAAAGGCGAAGTCTGAAAAATGAGTACTCTCTTTTAGCCCAAGCC
>JAUHWE010000074.1 GCA_030424825.1 Verrucomicrobiia bacterium | reverse complement strand
TTCGAGATGATGAAGCGCTGGGGTCAGGTCACTCGGCAGCCTGAACTGAATGCGGTTTCGAGTGGAGAAGAGCTGCTGGAGATCCGTGAAGATGTAGACCAGATCCATGTCTCCGAAGAAATCCAAGGATACATACTCAAACTAGTCAGGGCGACCCGCAGAATGGCGGCGGGAGAGAATCCTGAGCAGAAATACCTTTCCTACGGAGCTTCCCCCAGAGCATCATTAAGCCTGTATCAAGCCGGCAAAGCGCTCGCCTGGCTACGCGGGCAAGACCATGTTTCCCCCTCGATCATTAAAGACGTTTTTCTCGATGCCATGCGTCATCGCGTCGGTTTAACCTATGAAGCGGAAGCGGAAGAAATCACTCCCGATGACGCTCTTAAGATTATCCTGGATAAAACCCCTCTGCCTAGCAATTCCTACGTGTAATTGGATTCTCGAGCAATGAGCCAGACAGAGAGCCAAATTTCGGATACCTTCGAAAGTCTGTCCTCGTCGATTGCGATGCTGCGCAAACTCGAGTGGCGCGTGCGGCACGCCGTGGCTAGTGTATTAAGTGGCGAATACAAATCTTCTTTCCGGGGAAAAGGAATGGAGTTCGATCAGGTTGTCAAATACGAGTATGGCGACGATGTTCGGGATATCGACTGGAACGTAACCGCGCGCCTCGGCGAACCCTATCGCAAGAAATTCGTGGAAGAGCGCGAAGTCACGCTCGTCCTACTATTTGAGGATACTCCCTCCCTCCAATTTGGCTCCGGGGAACGATCCAAGCGGGAAGCGCTCCTGGAACTTTCCAGTCTTCTGATGCTCCTCAGCGCCGTGAACGGGGATCGCGTATCGCTTATGTACGCTTCGCCCAGTGGCTACGAGTTCACCAAAAGTTCAGCCGGACGGGGACGGGTGCTACATACCGCCGCTACCTTGCTGGGGCGGCCGGCTCCGGACATCCTCGGACCCCAACAGGCCTTAGTTCCTTGGAAGTATTTGCTGAGAGCGGCACCCAGGCACAGTATTTTCGTCTGGCTCAGCGATTTCCCCATGCGAGACCAGCCGGAAGGCTGGAACGTCCTGAAAAAACGGTATCAACCCGTTGGATTCCGAATCGAGGATCCGTGGGAGAGAGCTCTACCCAACCGGGGCGAACAGACCGTTTACGACCCCGTCACGGGAAGACTCTTCAATCTCAATGGGGGCTCCGTTGCCCAGAAAGCCGCCCACGAAAAATGGAACCGGGATCGCGATTCCCATTTCAAAGAATTGTTTCCAGTCGATTCAGACCGACTTACCTTACAAGCGGGTGAGGACGCTCTCGATGCGGTTGTGAAACTCTTTCAAAAACGTGCTCTACGCTTTGGGCGTGGCTAGCTAGGAAGTTATGGACGAATTTGCGTTAGTAGACCCATGGTGGCTCGTCGCGCTGTTAGCCCTTCCGGTTATCGGGATACTGCGCAGCCGCCGAGCATCGGCTGCCCTTGTCCTCCCCTTTGCCGGGAATTGGCAGCGTTCCGTTTTTGCGGGTGGGTCAAAACTGTCGTCCTTTTTTGGATTCGTTGGAGCCGCATTGATCGTCATATCGCTGGCCCGTCCGCAAATTCTCGATTTTGAACGTCAAACCAAAAGCAAAGGTTATGACATCATGCTCGTGCTGGACCTCTCGAGCTCGATGCTGTACGAGGATTACAAGGACGGATTGAAGAACATCAATCGGCTTCAAGCGGTTAAACCGGTTCTGAGCGCCTTTATAAACAAACGAGACAATGACCGCATTGGCCTGGTCGCTTTCGCCGGACAGGCCTATACAGTCGCCCCACTTACCTTCGACCATCGCTGGCTATCGAGCCAGACCAGCCGACTGGCGATCGGCTTGATAGAGGATGGGACCGCCATTGGTGACGGAATCGGAGTCGCACTCTCAAGACTGCAGGAAGGCACCAAGGCCCGTTCCGGAGAACGAGAGGGCGCCTTCATCATATTGCTAACCGACGGGGCCAATACGGCAGGTTCAATCGAACCCATTGCAGCGGCGGAGCTGGCCGCAGAGAATGGCATTCGCGTCTACACCATTGGAGCCGGACGGGACGGCATCGTCTCCATGCCTCGGTTGAATGCCAAAGGTGAGCGGATTGGGACGGTGCGTGTACCATCTCAGACCGACGAGCCAACGTTAAAGGAAATTGCTCGGATTACCAACGGGGAGTTTCATCGTGCCGACAATTCCAATACCATTAAAGCCGCTTTCGACTCAATCGATAAGAACAGCAAGATTGAATTCGAATCGCACCAATACAGCGTCACTACCGAACTGTTTCCGTATTTTTCGATTGCGGCAGGAGTCATGCTGTTTTGCGCCTTGGCGATTGGCGCCATGAATCGAAAGGAGGCTCTAAGTTGACCTTCGGACAAGAGCTCTACCTATTTGCCTTGGCGATTCCTCTCATCGGGATTCTGGCAACCATTGTATTCAAGAAGAGGAACGTCTCCCTTTCCAGTCGCTCTAAAGTGAAACGGGTCAAGGCCACCTTTGCCGGCGTTTCGGAAATTGAATCCCGTTTAAGCCAACCCTCCAAGTGGCTTTTTCTCGTCGGACTGATTTTCGTGATATTCGCACTCGCACGTCCTCAATGGGGAGAAATCCACAAGGAAGTATTTAAGCGTTCACGGGAAGTCATTATTGCCATGGACCTTTCCAAAAGCATGTTGGCCGAGGATATAAAGCCCAACCGCCTCGAAAGAGCTAAACTGGTCGTCGAAAGCCTGCTGGACAATCTCCAAGGAGAGAGTGTCGGTTTAGTGGTATTCGCGGGTACCGCATTCCTACAAAGCCCCATGAGCCCGGACTACCAGATCCTCCGGGGCTTTTTAAGGGACCTGAATCCTGACTTTATTCCCCAAGGAGGAACCAACTATGGAGCCATGCTTGAAACCACTCTCGATTCCTTCCGGCAGTCCGACAGTCAAGCCGACCGTTTTCTTATCGTAATTAGCGATGGCGAAAGTCTCAACCAGGATTGGACCAACCACATTGACGATCTCAACGAGCAAAACGTCCAAGCCGTATGCCTCGGATTCGGCACCCGGGACGGGGGTCTAATCCCTGCTGAAGAAGGGGGATACCACAAGGACGAAGCCGGCGCAGTGGTGTTAACCAAACTTGAGCCAGCCACACTGCAGTCATTAGCCGACAAAACAGGAGGCACGTACCGTGAAGCGAACGTGTGGGTGGATCTCGCATCCCTCATTGAAGAGACCGTAAAACGGGGAAAGACCGGCGAGACAGGAACGACTTCCCAGTCTGTTCATATCGAGCGCTACCAAATATTTTTGGCACCCGGACTTTTCCTTATATTGATCTCGCTGTATAGAGAATTTCCCTTCACCCCCAAACCCCGAGTTATTCAATCGAGAACATCCGCGACCCAATGAATGCTGACTCATCGATATACCGTTCTCTAAGCTCACTTTTCGTTATCCTTTTCGCCTTCCTCGGAGCTTATGGCCAAACACCTGCACCCTCGATTAACAATCCAGGTACTCTGCCACCTCCAGATCAAACCGGTCCCACACTTGGGGAGGTCATAGGCTCTATCGCGGAAAAGAAGACACGCGAACCCTCCGACTATGAACAGCTTGCTCAAATGACCTTGCAACTCGGGCAATCAGCGATGCAGCAAGGGCAGCAAATTCCCGATCCTTCTGTCTGGGACGGGATTCATGCGGTTGACGCGGGCCAATCGATCAATCCACTGCAAACGGACTGGGACACTCTACGAGATGAGCTCATGAAACTTCTGGAAAAACCGCCTGAAGATCAGCAGCAGGACCAGGAAAATCAAGATCAGGAGAACCAGGAACAGTCCGAGGATTCCGAAGACCAGAATGAATCGGGCGAACAGAATTCTGAGTCTGAGCAAAACGGGGAAGATTCAGAGTCCCAGGAACAGGAAAATTCAGATGAACAAGAGGGAGAGGATCCATCCTCCCAGGATAATGAAGGAGGTGAAGAGCAATCTCAATCTGGCGACCAAGAGGGAGAGCAACAACAGCAGCAACAAAGTGAGTCGCTGGGGGACATGAACGAGCCTGAAGAGACCCCCCAGCTCGACCAAAAGCCCACGGAGGAACAAACTCAAGTTGGAGGAACCGAGCAACAACCTCCCCCAAGGTCCGCGAAACAGGCGATGACCCTACAGCAATTGGAACAGCTTAAGCAGCAAGACAAACCCGGAGCATTACACATGATGTTGCAGAACGCGGAGCGCGACGAAAACGCGCCACCCCCACAAAAACTTAAAAAGGATTGGTGATGAAAACCACATTCTCAAACCTAATCACAATCGCCCTTCTTAGCGCCTTCGCCTTTGCATCCACTTCCTGGGCACAAAGTGTCTATTGGACACCGGCATCCGGCACGCTCCAACAGGGCAAGGCCAACAGTCTTCAGCTCCACTTCGAAGGGTGTACGCCTGACGGAAACGTCGACCTTCCCGATGTACCCGGCGTAGGTTTCACCCAAGTGGGTCAAAGCAGTTCGATGAACATCTTCAATTCCCGAGTCGTCCAAAAGCTGATACTGGAGTTCCGTGTTTCTCCAACCCGTGAGGGAACGATCACCATTCCATCCTTTTCCGTAAAAACCGACAAAGGTGACCTCAAGGTGGAAGCTGCTAGCTTCGAAGTGACCGAAGCAACGGTTGGCAACACTGGCATGAAACCGGACGACATTTTCAAGAGCGAACTCAGCACGACCGACGACTCCATCTACGAGGGAGAAATTTTCACCCTTCGGTACGTGTTGGGAGTCCGCCAAGACTATCAGAATCGGTTAAACGATATTTCATTGCCGCAATGGAATCCCATAGGCGTAGTCACCAAGGGATTTGAGAGCCACCGATCAACGAATTTCAAGTATCGGAACTTCGACTACTCTGCAGTGCTCTTTGAAACTCCGGCCATGGCGACCCGCAGCGGGGCGATCAAATTACCCAAGGTAAATCAAACCGTATCCATGGTCGTCGGGCGCCGGAGAGGGTTCATTTTTGACGATCCCGTGGTAGACAACTACAATATTGAATCGGACACGCTTGAGTTGGAGATCAAACCACTACCCACAGGGGAACCTACCTCCTTTACCGGCGCGGTAGGCCAGTTCCAGTTTGAATCAAAGGTGATCCCCGAAATTGTCCAGGTGGGAGAACCCGTGACATGGACCTTAAAACTCAGTGGCACTGGCAATTGGCCTCAAGGATTTGGACTAAATCCACGCAACGTATCCGCAAGCTTCAGGTCCATTCAGCCTGATGTGAACAAAGAGGTCTCCGAGGACTCTCCTTTCGAGGGAAGTCTTTCGGAGGACATCGTGCTCATACCCACCAAAGAGGGGGACTTCCAGTTTGGTCCGATTGAATTCAGCTTCTTCAACCCAAAGACTGACCGATATGAAACCATCAACATCCCAGCGAAAACAGTGGTGGTAAATCCGATTGTCTCTCAGAACGACCCCGGTACTCTACCTGCGCCTTCCAGCGAACCCGATTCTGATCGTCCCGACCCAAGGAATCCGCTTCCCTTCGAGCTCGATCCGAGCGGGGTGAATCTTCTGACCAAACCTGTTGAACTATTGAGTTCGCCGATCGTCCAGGCATCGCAAGGCTCAATACCCAACGGGGGCGTTAAATTGGGCTACCTCGCTTATTCTTTTGCCGCGCCCGCATTGCTATGGATCCTGATCGCCCTAGTCCGCAGCCTTTCCCTCGATCCAAATAAGCAACGAAGAAAAGCCTACCAACAGTTGAAACAAGCCGCTATGGCCATCGATGATTCGCAGCCGGCCACTCGTGAGGCACAGCTTGCCTGGAGGGCCGCAGCACGGGAGTTCTGGGAAATCGAAATGGAGGAACCCTCTTCCACCGACATCGAAAAAGCTGTATCCAAATATTCCGACTCTGAGCAGGCAATGCGTTGGAAAACGCTTTGGCAGAATTCCGATCGAATGCTTTTTGGGAAACAGGCTCCTTCTTTTAAAGAGTGGCAATCTGAACTGAGAGATCTTCTGAGCCAATTAAAGCGGCCTGGCGTTTCGATCAGCCGACTATTTTCAAACGGAGCCTGGTTCGCGACCTGCGCCACAATTCTCTTGCTGGCACTTCCCTCTGACGTCTTTGCCAATGAAGGATTAGAACATTACAATGCGGCCGCGTTTGACAAAGCCGCCTCCTCCTGGAGTGCTGAACTGAAATCCAATCCGAATGATTGGACCCTCCGCCACAATCTTGGCTTAGCCGCTGCTCAGCAGGAAAAATGGGGTGAGGCCATCGCCTACTGGACCTCGGCCTTCTTGCTCGAGACGGATTCTCCCGAACTACGGTGGAATATGAAGGTAGGTCTCAGCAAAAGCGGCGGTTACTACCCTACTCTCGCACGACTCGTGAAGGGAGATGGTATTATGGCCTACATTTCGACCTTGACCCCTGCCGAATGGGAACGGACCGCCTACTTCTCTATGATTGTCGCCGCAGCTGCGTTCACGGGCTGGGTCGCCTTCGCCTATTTTCCGCGACGAAAACGCGTGCGTTTCGCTTTTGCCATCATCGGTCTTTTCGCTGTCGCATTCGTTTTCGGTTCGAATTGGGCACGCGGGGAATATGGCCTACTAGCCAATCCAGAGGCGATGGTCGTTATCAGCGAAGATCAGTTGAAGAGCGTACCTACCGATTTGGAAATCGAACAGATACAATCTCCTCTACCCGAAGGTTCCGTATGCCTGGTCACCAAAACATTTCTGGGATGGTTGAAGGTACAGCTTCCCAATGGCGAGGAAGGTTGGTCGCGCAAGGAGAACTTTGCTCCGCTTTACGGAACGCTGGAAGATCTTCTTTAGTCGCGAACGAACAAGGCCGATAGACGTGTCAGGAGTTCGTTTTCGACCCTGTTTTCGCATTGTAAAATTCCCACGATTACGCCCACTGCCGTCTCCTCATGAAATCACTTTGAATGGACAGACGTTTAATCGGTGGGCCACGATGCCTTTCCCAAAGCTTATGGACTTTCTAAAACGAAATTGGTCAACCCTTCTTTTGATAGGCGCTATCGCGGTGTACCTCGGTTTAAGCATGGGCACAGATAGATGCCCGATGTGCGTTGTCACCAATCTAGTGACGGGCGGGAGCGACGATTCCTCCACTCCCCAGAAGCATGCTCAAGTGATGGGAGAGCTCAAAGCGCCAAATTGGCATGCCATCAGCATAGATGGCGAGGAAATCAATAGCGATTCCTGCAAGGGCAAAGTAGCGTTGATCGTCTATTGGGCGACCTGGTGCGCTCCCTGCCGTGAGGAGATCCCAACCCTTATCGCTCTAAGAAACGATTTTTCGAAACAGGAAGTCGACATAATTGGAGTGTCGCTCGATCAGACTTCTAAAAGTATTGAACATTTCGTTACCGCAAATAAAATAAACTACGACATCGCCAGGAACAATGAGAGTCTCGACGAAGCATTCGGGCCAATCCGCTATATTCCTACGATAGTGATTCTCGATCAGGAAGGAAAAGTACACCAACGGTACACTGGACTCGTCGGTCCCAATGTCATTCGTGGACAGGTCGAACTACTCCTGGAAAAGAACGCCTAAGGAACCTAATTCGGCACGTTTTCCGCAAGCCAGGTTCCCGCACCCCCACTGGAAGGCTTGTCCAGAATCGTACGCAACTGACCGCTTAGTTCGCGCGTTTGCCGGATACGATCCGCATTCTCCATGCATCCAACCAATTCCTTAGCAAGCGCCTTCGCCTTGGCCGCTCCTTGAATAAACTCAGGATAAAAGGGCTTATCCAAAAGGATATTCGCAATTCCGATATACGGAATCTTGAGAACCATTTTTCCAAAAAGATAGGTCAAGGGATGAATGCGATAGACAACTGCTCCGGGTATCCCCGCCAACGCGCAGTTCAGCGACATGGTTCCCGAACTTGTGAGAACCGAGCTGGCTTCAACCACAGTGCTGTTTGGCACCAACTCAACTTTGCCCTTTAGATCGCCATACGGTTCCAGAATTGATTCGAGCAGTACCTTTAACGTATCACTTGCATAGATACACTTCGCCCGAACGTCGTTTCGCCCTTTAAGCAATTCACTAAAGGCCTCGAACATGATAGGAGCTATTCTCGTGATAGCCCCTGATCTGCTTCCAGGAAGCAACAACACGTCTCCATCAGGATTATAAACGGTAGGCAGCTGGTAGCTTTCAGAGAGAAAAGGATGTCCGACAAACTTCGTTTCCAGCTTCGTATCCGCAAAGGTTTGCACTTCGAACGGAAAAATAACTCCGAGCGTATCGATCAGGTCCGCCATTTCAAAACGGCGTTTTGCTTTCCAAGCCCAAACCTGCGGGCTAATGTAGTAGAGCAGGCGAATTTTACCACCTGATTTGTTTGTCGCATTCCGCTCGGCCAATTTTCCAGCCAACCTCAAATTCAATCCGGGATAGTCGACAAAACAAACCGCTTTCGGTTTGTATTTGAGTATCCATTCCACAATTTCATCTCTAAGCTGCTTTAATTCGCCGTAGTGCTTCAGCACTTCGAAAATTCCCACGATGGCATATGGCATCATGTCGCAAATCAATTCCGCTCCGGCGCTCTTAAGGTTTTCACCTCCAAGAGCGGCGACCTTCATCGATGGATTCCGGCTCAATGCCGCACTCACCATTCTCGCCGCGTGTTCATCGCCTGAATGCTCACCCGCAATCACGAGTACATCAACCTTGCCACCCGCAGGGGCGGGCAAAGGAAATGGCGACGAGACTAGTACATCGGACGGCATCAGAAAAAGGACTTAGTCCATCGTCTTGCGAATCTGACTGGTGATTTGGATGGCCAGATCGAGTGCCGTTTTGCCAAGCTCTCCTCCCACTTTCGGGTCTTTGCGATTCTTTACGCTTTCAACGAAAGACGCCAGTTCCAGCTTAAGGGGTTCACCCTTTTCGATAGGCACTTCCTTTTTACTGAGCCCCTCGGCCCCCACCGCCACGTGATGACCTGCTTGGTTCATGAAATCCAGAGAAAGATAGCCCGAGGACTGGAAAACGCGAATTTCCCGAACTTTTTTTGAGCTGACGCGGCTTACGTTCAAATTGGCTACGCATCCATTGGCAAATTCAATCCTAGCATTGGCGATGTCTTCGGTCTTGGAGAGAACGCTGACTCCAACACTACGAACGTCTACAGGTTCAGATCCGACAAGCTGCAGCACCACACCAATATCGTGTATCATCAGATCCAGGACAACACCCACTTCAGTTCCTCTCGGCTGGTAAGGAGCTAATCGTTCGGCTGTGATGTATTTAGGTTTTGTCACCACCTCCTCAAGATAGCTCATGACCGGATTGAAATGCTCAATATGCCCGACTTGCACTAGGGCATTGGCTCCATTTGCCGCCGCCAGGATCTCAGCCGCTTGCTCTACGGTTTCACAGATCGGCTTTTCAATCAGTAGATGACATCCCGCTTCGAGCAGGGGAATCGCTACTTCGTGATGCCTGTCGGTCGGCACGACCACGCTGATGGCGTCGCACGCTTCAGACAATTCTCCCAGTGTAGAAAACACCGGACATTGATGCCGTTCGCTAATCTCCTTTGCCCGCGCTTCATCATTCTCATAGATTCCGGCGAGCGCAACCCCCTCGAGTTCACTGTATATTCGAGCATGATGTTGACCTAAGTAGCCTACACCAGCAACTCCACACTTCAATAGATTTTCACTCATCCTGATTTTTCCTCGAACAATGATTTAGTCGGAATCGCTTTCCAGTATGCCTTGCCTCAATACCCATGACCGACCCATCCGAGCCGCATAGTTCGCGCTGTGGGTAACGAGCACAAGTCCGATCCCCGTTTCATCGCAAAGCTCTTGCAGCATATCCATGATTGAGTCTCCTGTCGCTTCATCGAGATTGCCGGTTGGTTCATCCGCGAGCAGCACCTTAGGACCGGAAATCATCGCCCGGGCAATCGCGACTCGCTGCCTCTCGCCTCCTGACAAGGTTGCTGGCAGGCTCGACATCCGGGATTCTAATCCCACGCGCTGCAGCAAGGCCTCCGCTCGCTCGACTAGATTTTCGGTTTTACCCGAGATGCGACCTCCGAGCATGACGTTTTCGAGCGCCCGAATTTCCGGAATTAAATAATACGACTGGAAAACCATGCCAATTAAGGAAGCACGCCTGGTCGCCAGCCACTCGTTGGAGCTTTTAGATATCTCCTTAGAGTCCCAAAAAATTTCACCGCCATCCGCGTGGTCGAGTCCCGCCATAAGGTTGAGCAACGTTGATTTGCCACACCCTGATTCGCCTTGAATACTGATGGTATCCCCTGCGTCAACACGGAGATTCACACCTCTTAGTACCTCTATGTACTCCTCGCCGCTTTTAAAACGCCGCGACAGATTACGCGTCTCGATGAGGGCACTACTCACTGCGTAGAGCCTCCACGGGGTTCATCTTGCTAGCCTTGTACGCTGGCACAAGCCCAGCCAAAGTGGCTATCAAAACTGACAAGACTGATATCACGAGTAAATCGCCCGACTGGACTCTTGCGGGCAAGTACGCGAATCCGTATATCTGGTTCATCGAATCGGAAACACTCAACAAGGAGGAAAGCGTTGAAGTAATGTCATTTCTAAAATAGAGCAGCGTCCTGCCAAGCCCAATACCAAGCAATGTTCCTGCAATGCCGATGATCATTCCCTGAAAACAAAAACAGGCCGCGAGTTGCCTTGGAGTGGCGCCCATCGCAGCGAACAGCCCGATCTCCCGAGTCTTCCGAATCACAAAGGTGAGCAGTGACGACATGATTGAGAAAGAGGCAACAATAACGATAATGAAGAGCAGGAAGAACATCATTCGCTTCTCCAGTTTAATAATCGAAAGATAGTCCCCGTTCGCATCCATCCAGGATTGCGCGTAGTAGGGACGACCGAGCGATTCGGTTATCAAACGGCCTTCTTCCTCTGCTTCGAAACCCGGTTTCAATTCGATCCGAATCCCATGCGAGCTATCGCCTAAGTTGTAGAGATCCTGCATAAGCCTCAAAGTGCTAATGACCGTATTCTCGTCCACTCTTTGCCACCCTGTCTGGAAGATTCCTCCTACTCGTACCAATCGGGGCAAAAGCACATCACTACCATCGCTTTCAAGCAATTTAAGCATCATTAGCGGAGTGTACATCTCCACTTCGTCTCCGACCGAAAGACCGAGCTGTCCCGCTAGACCTGAGGACACCAAAATGGAGTCATCATCGAAATCGTCCATGCGGCCATCCAGAAGGTAATCTCCATATTTTTGGACCTCTCGATCGGAGCGAACGTCAATACCCTCAACGATCGGAGCCAGTGGCTTGTTTTTGTACAGCAGCATTACGATTCCCTGGGCATAGGGAATCGCCGTATCCACGCTTTGACGCGACTCCAGAACATCTGACAAGCCGTCCGGATCGCTCAACAGTCCACCATTTATAACTCGCAAGTCACCAAACGTATCCGCGATTTTAGTACGGATCTCATAACCAAATCCATTGAAAACACTTATAACCACAATCAAGGTCGCCACCCCCAGTATCACGCCAGTCAGCGACATAATCGTAAATACCGGAAAACGCTTTCCTTGCGGAAACAGATGCCTCAAAGCGATGTAAAGGTACCAGGGCATCGATATTGGCTTATCCGTAAAACTTGATTCCTCGCTTAGGACCTCAATTGCGGATACAGAATCACATCACGGATATTTTCCGCTTCCGTCAGAAGGATCGTGATTCGGTCTATGCCCATTCCCAGTCCTCCGGCGGGAGGCATCCCGTATTCGAGAGTCTCCAAAAAGTCTTCATCGATATTCTGGGTTTCCTCTCCCGCCTGTTTCTCGAACATTTCGCGCTGCACGTCCGGA
>JAUHWE010000073.1 GCA_030424825.1 Verrucomicrobiia bacterium | reverse complement strand
CGCGTCGTGGGAAGGAACGACGAATTTGACCAGAAGATCTACATAGTCCCCCGCTTCTAGATCGATGGGGTCGCTCAAAAGGAGATCTCCTGAATCGAATTCGCCATTACTGTTGTTGTCGCGGTAGAGTGTGATAGACTCGGATGAAGTGACAGGGTTTAATGCTCGAGCGCCAAAAGCGACCTGTCCGGATGAGGGAGCCTCTAGGCGATGCGAAATCCAAACCGTGTCACCTGGGCTGGCGCTTTGCTGGGCATCGGGTTCGAATCCAGGATACCTTACGTATCCAAATATTACACCTGAGATTATCGGATCCAGTTCATCGAAGGTAAAGCACAGTTGGTCATCGGCAAGCGATCCATTGGCATTGCCGGGGCTACCGCTGATCCTGACCGATTCAGGCTCTGGTTGAAGGATGAGGCAAAGGGAGTCTCCGTTGGCAACTGAGGCGGGGATGACCGCGTTGATCTCGCCCTCCGCATTAGTTTGCCCGCTGGCGAGGAGAGTTTGTCCGGTTTGTTCGCGCAATTCCCAGCGGAGTTGTCCGTAGCCGATTTCGAATGACTGGGGTGTCCCATCATGGGCGATACCTCCGTTCAAGCCATTGTCGTAGAAAACTTGGGCATCGAGAGGATATCCGCTAGCGAGACCGAAATTGACCCGATTCAGATCGGATACACCTGCCAGAGTTGCGAAACGAAAGCCGTCGCTCGATTCGGAATAGAAGTATCCATCTGGCACAGTCGGAGTTGTATCGGAGAGTGAATTGTTGTCGTCGACTACGATAGCGTACTCCTCTTGATCGAGTCCCGTAAACTCGAAATATCCGGACGAAGCGTCAATGAGAGTCCATTCTAGGGCGTCTCCGCTGAGGTCTGAGACGAGCAAACGTTTAGCATAGAGGGTTTGTCCGATTCCGTTTTCGTCGTCTTCCCGGAACCCGTTTCGATTAGAATCATCATACACGTATCCAGATATTGAGTAGGTGCAGTGTTGGTTCGTCCCTCCGACCGTGACTATGGCCTCGCCGATGCCGATCCCAAGGAACTCGAGAAGCGGATCTACGATGGATTCAAGGAGGGTTTCTAGAGGAGAAAGGATTACTGTGGGAATGACTGACTGTATTGCCGGTAGAAGAGTTGAAAGTAGGGCATTGATTACCGTTTGTAGAAGTCCTCCGATTATGCTTGGCTCGGTTACTTCGATATCGATATCGAGGGAACTCGTAAGGGTTGCGAGTAGATTGGTTATGAATGTACCGCTCGATCCAGCGGTTTGCGTTTCAGGATAGGGGCCAAAAAAGGAAAGCAAATCATCAAGGGGAGCGATTCCTTCGGCATATCCCGATGCGTTAATGCTCGCGCTTATGGAGGTAAAGAGTGCGTTGAATTCAACGTCTCCGATCTCCGCAGAGCTAAGGTCCGTGTTGGGGACGATCGTATGGCTGAGATCAAAGAAAACGGCTGGATCGATCTCACCTAGGTAGAGGTTAGCTACGCTTGGAGTTGCGGTTACGCCGACCGATCCCGAGTCTCCAGAAACGGATGTGACGATTGCTTCGGCCCTAGCAACATCCAGGTATAAGTCTACCCGACCTACTTGGACGCTAAGATTCGCGATACCGACTGGGATGATGAAACCAGCGGCACTCAGATCGCTGAGTATATCAATATCCACGAGATCGATACCGAGATAGATACGTAGCGCTGCCCCTTCGAGATAGGTTCCGGCAGGACCACATTTGAAAACCGGTGGAGCGCCTTTGACGGCTAGTTCGACTGAGCCGAGCAGGCTCCCCAGCCCGATAGCAGAGCCCGAGAGTGTGATTGGGGTAGGGGTAGAAAAGGGATCCTGATGATTTAGTAGGAGGAACGAACCGGTTAGGAGATCGTGGACGTAGAAATTGGCGTTAGCGATTTCGTTGCAGTTTACACAGATATCTAAGAGGTCACCGATTGGAAGTAGAGTGGAAGGAAGGGAAAGGGAGAGTGCTTGGAGGGCGTTGACTGCGGCGAGGTTTCCTTCGCTTGTGAGAACTGTTATCGCTGCGTCGACAATATTGAGAAGCGTGACATTGGTTGCGAGGACTTCATCGGGACCCCCCGCTCCTGCTTCGATTGCCAGCGCATCGAGGAAGCTGAGAGCGTCGATATCGGCGGAGGCAAGGCTTTCCCATTGTCCGGCAGTTAGTGATACGGAGGTTCCTAGCAACTGGCCGGCAACGGCATTGAGTAGTGGGCTTTGCGTGGAGTCGACGCTTGCGAGTCGCCCGCTGAGAGATAGGCAGGCGTTATCCAAGCAGACTTTTGCGGGCATTGAGAGGGGAGTGCCAAGGGCGATGATGAAAGTGATCAGTTGTTGGACGAATCCGAATCGATCGCTGAGCTGGACGGATGATCTCATGGTTGAGCTCCCTTCGTGTCGAGAGCCCAGGCGATGATTGATTCATCGAATGCGAGATTCGCTTCTAGTACGAAGCCTTTTTGATTCGCGATCGGACTGCCAAACGCGTGATCTTCGAACCCGGACAGGTTATACCTCACCACGATGCGCATGTGAGAGTGCGGTCTCCATCCCCATTCTGGACCATAGCTGAATTTTAACTGATCGTAGGTTGAAGCGGAGAGCGCATATCCACGTACTCCTAGGTCGAACTGGTCAGTAAGTCCGATTCGAAAACTCATTCCGCCCATTTCCCCATGGTCGATATAAGTCAATCCGGGGGTATCGGTGTCTCGATTTCGCATCCGAGCGTAGTGGATATCGAACGACGTAATCCTACCCTCGTACTGGACATCAAGGATTGAAGTGGCTGTTCGAGAGGACCCTCCGTCTCGATTGATAATCTCGTGCCGCGCGAGGCTTGTCCATGGGGAATCGGCGTTGGGTCGAATTGCGATACCCGCGAGGAGGCGCCAGCGTTCGTTTGCCTGGGATAGGGATTCGTTGCTCTTGGGCTCTTCTTGGAGGAGGATTCCTCGTCCGAATAGCGTTACTTGGGAATTGACTCTCCGGCCCGCTCCCGATTGCAGCAGCCAGCGTCTATTGTCCTGCTGGTTGCGAAACTCTAGGCGGGCATTTCCTTTCCAGTTCAAGTCATTCGGACTGTCGAAAGAGAAGCTCGCAGCCATGCTCTTCGATTTACTAGTATTTTCATTGGGTGAAATGCTTTCAAACCGAGCGGCGTAGGTGGAGTCGCTGGATGTTTTCCACCGGCGGCTTCCTCCAATGGCTCGTTCCATGTCACCGCTTTCCAAAGAGTCGTTTCCTCGTAACTCGTGGTAGACCCGGCCTCCGCTTCCCAGCTGACGTTCTAATCCCCAGATTATGGAGTGGCTTACTCTGGACTCTTCAAGATCAAATGGGGTATCTGGAGTCGAATTCCAGTCATGGCGAACGTAGGCTTTGTAGTCACCTGGAAGACTTTGGTCGATCTTAAGTCGGGTGGCTCGCGCGTCAGAATCACTTGTATCCTGTAGCGCGGTGAGAGATACATTGGTGGGCCGCCAGAAATCCGCTCGGCTGCGCAGTTGCATTCCGACGAGGCTCGATTTGGTAGAGGTCGATCCCTCTTCGGATTGTCTTTCGAAATCAACTTCCCGATACAAGGTGCCCCAAGAGCTTTTCCCGCCCAGTTCGCTTTGTAATCCGGTTTCCCAACCTTGTCTTATTGTATCGGAGCGTTTCGAGCGGATGGCCTTCGTACTCCAGCGGGCTTGGTTTCCCAGTTTGTATTCCCCTTGAAAGGAGATCTCCTCTTGTCCGGAAGCGATTGCGGCGGAAGGGTTCTGAAAGGCTTCATCTGATTGCAAAGCATGAAGTTTCCCGGAAAATCGACCTAGCTGCCATCCCCATTTTGCTCGCCAAGCCTCTCCTTCGATCTGTTCTGGAATATCGGTTTGGCTGTACCCCCATTCCAGAGAAAGTTCAGTAGACTCACTGGTGGGGAGAGTCATGAAGGCGCCCCAAAGTTCGGAGCCCGTAAGGGGAGATTCCAAAATATTGGCGACTCCCAATTCGAATCCATTTTGAGACCAGGTGGCTTCCGATCCCCGGGCCCAATCTTCATTGGGTTCGATCTCATTCTCAAAGTTGACCAGTAGAGACTGAGGGTTAGTGTCACGATCGAATGAGGCGAGGGGTTCGCTAAGATAGATTTCACCACTTTCATAGTCGATCTGGTAGTCAACGTTTCGAATGAGAGGAGTTTCTGAAATCAAATTTTGGCTGGACGTGTAGTCTCGAACCAAAAGGGAAACGCTTTCCGAGCCTCGATTGACGGGTGCCGTACCAATAGCGTATGGCCCCGAAGTACCGTCTCCGGGGAGTTCCACTCGAGCTAGAAGGTTCCCTATCTGGGCGGTCCAGGCACTCACATTGAAATTGCCGATTTCAGAATGGATTCGGGCACCATTGACATTGCGTCGGTAGCGGGTGATTTGGCGGGAGGAATGGGTACCGGTTTCGGTCGAGAACTCACCCCATTCGGCGAAGTGCGTGTTCCAATCGACCCGACCATACCAAGGGTTGTCAGATGCGACGCCGTATCCATCTATTGAATCGTCTCCAAATACCGGATAGGAATTCTTGTTTGAATCGCTATACCTAAAGTCGTTCCCGTCTCCTCGATTAGAATCATAGCTTAGCGCGAGGCTGAGGGATTCGCTGAAGGCGCCTTCGCTGTAGAACGCGACCCGCTCCTGATTGCCAATGGGAGGAAGCATTGGGTTGGGAGGATCTGATTGGCGATTGAAGAGAGCGTTTTCATCGGTTTGGATCGAGGCCAGTCCCGTTAGGATGAAAGGACTTTTTGAAGTCCCGTAGTGATGCGTCAATCGGGCAATGAAATCGTCTAAGCGGGCGACTACTTCGCTTTTGGGAGTCGAGGCTCTTGGTCGAAATGCGATCTCACGTTCCCCCCTTTCAACTAGGATTTGGTGTCCGGGTGTTGCCGGATCCCGGTCGGGAATTAGCCATTCCAGGTTGTCATTATCGAGAGTTACAGTTGCGCTTCTGAAAGTGGGGTTTCCATTGGCGTCGAGAACTTTGATCGCGATTCTGATATCTGTTCCATAGGGCGCTGAAGGCGAACGATTTTCCAATGCAAGCGACTCTGGGATTCCGGATGCCACGATGGAGCGTTTGTCGGTGCCTCTGGGGTTGCCGAACAGGTCGCGCTGAATCCATTGGATTGTGTGAGGTCCCGGTTCCAGTTCAATGCCGGTAAATTCCCAAAGCTCGACCTCGGTATCCGAGCTCGAAACGCGGACACCAACCTTTTCGGGGCCGATGGGTGTCTGGTCGAGCATGAGAATAAATTGGCTCCCCAATCGCCCTTTCGCTCTTATCGAGACCGAGTTGGGGGTGAGCTGATCTTCTTGGTAGTCCAGGATTTCCAAAGTGTTGTCCAGTGTAGAAAGTCGTTCTTTGAGGCGATCGGGGCCTTGAGCAATCCAAGGCGATTCTTGTTCCGAGTTTCCGTACGTTGAGGACTGGGGGATTGGCTTTCTTGTCTGGGCATCACGAATGGAGCGAACGCCAGGGCCCTGGTCAGCAAGGACCGAGCGTGATTCGTTGGGTGTAAATGGCCGATTTAGGGCTTGTTCAATCTCGCTTTGGGAGTTCGAATAGTATTTAGCAGGGTTGGAGTTCGTTGGGGCATCTGGGTTAAGTTCCTCCGTTTTGAATTCTAGCGACGTGGTGTTATCCGTTTGTAGTGGAAAATTGGCGACCCAGTGTTCTCCTGGAAATCCTTGGAGAAGTCGAGCGCTGCCGTGGAGAAGATACCTGCTGTCACCCGGACCGGGACGCCATTGATCGGGCAGTGTGTTGGGATCGAGTCGGAGAAGGTGGGTGTCGTGCTGTATGTCGGAAAGGTGAAACCGGCCGTGTGTATCGGTTCGGATTTGCCGCCCATTCTCCATGTACAGCATTACGTTGGGGATACCTGCTTCGTCTCGATCCAGCTGTCCATTGCGGTTGTGATCGGCGAAAACGTATCCAGAGAGGCTGTGGTTGCTGGTGAGAGTTCCCTGGAGTACTTCTATGGCTGCGCTAGCGGGGTTCGATGAGTTGTTGTCGCCGGATGATTGATAGCGAACGAGGGCTGTACTGATTTGCCTGCCCGAGGGCGCGATGGCGGTTACGCGTACGCGGTAGGACAATGTGAGAATCTCTTCAGAGAGTATGGAAGGGACGGAGATCAGGAACTGTTCGCCATTGCGCTCTGTGTTGGACGTTTCAATTTCGCGATTGTAGGACGATTGGATGGTTAGGGTTTCGGGAACGGGGACGAATCCAGGAGGAGGAGTGTTTTCGATCTGGATGGAAGTAGCGTCAATGGGAGAGGCGTTCTTCATTGATATCTCGTAAGTGACCAGTTCCCCTCGCTGTACGGATTCTCGGTCGGTAGACATATTGAGGAATACTGGGCCGGATCCGATTGCCAGAACGGGTATGTCGAAATTTACTGCTTGACCGCTTCGAAGCATGCGGAATGTTTTTCCAAAGGATGCGGAGTCCCTGATGCGACGCTCTCCTTTTAAGGCGGCCAGTGATTCATGGCTTTCCGGAACCGGCCAAGTATAGCCTTCCGGTGGAGAGACGGTCACCACGTAGTCTCCTGCTAGAGGAACGGCGAGGTGAATACGTCCTTTCTCATCCGTAACAGTTTGGACGGAAGATGCGGAAGGGGTTCCAAGTTCGGAAGTCGATGTGCTTACTGTCGTTGTTGAAAGGATTGATACGCGTGCTCCGGGAATCGGTTGGTTAGTTCCTGTATCGAAGAGCACTCCGGGGCTATCGAGTTCGATGCGAGTGGTGATGGGAGTTCCGGTTTGGCATTCGTAAATGGTCGCTAGGGCTGATTCTCCTTCGGAGGCGACGAGTGTGCCGTCGAATGGCGTCATTTCGCTATCGATCCGTGTCGCAGTGTTCAAGGGGGTTGTAGAGGCAAAGATACCCGTATTGGGTCCGGTTTCCAAAAGAATCGCTTTTTCTGAATCCTGTGAGAGAGGAGTGGATACGATGGCTTCAATTGATTCTCGTTCGAATCGGTTAAGATTGCACTGGCTGGCGTTGGCGAGCAAATAGAGAGGGCGCCCGATCGTGGAGTAGTCCAACGTTTCTGACATACTAGGATCCGCGACAAATTTCAATCGGGCTATGCGTGGATGTAAGGTGGCCTTCACTTGATTGGTTAATGCGAATTGCCCATCAAAGTAAATGAAGCGACCCTGATTGGTTAGTTCAAAGAGTGACTCCGGATTGAAATTGAGCGAAAGGTCGAATGATATTGATTGATTCAGAGTTGGCAGGGAGGGTATAAAGATCCCTGCAGTTGAGGGAGGATTCTTCTCGTCGCCAAGAGAGGTTTGCCAATTATCTATATCACCAGTTCCCGAATTGAAAACAGGAGTGGCTCCATTCGTAGCGGTGAGAGAGTTAAGCTGCGTTCCTAAAGGGAGCTCGTCGATGAAAAGAAAACCAGATTGGCTTTGTCCATCGATACGGGTGTGAAATGGCCGGAGCGCTTCAATATTTGCACGAGTAAGTTCGAGCCGAAAATTGATCCGGCCTTCACGGTGATCGCTGTCCGAACTCGTAATGGTTTTTTGGAGCAATGGAATTCGTTCTAAATGGATGCGAATTGTGTCGGTAACTACCTGTTCCCATCCGCTTTCCGAATGGGCTCCAAGAGTTATTCGCAATGCGTTTCTAGGTGGCGTGTCATCGGGAACTCGTATCCAAATGAGTATCGATTGATTCGATTGCGCTGGGAGGAGTAATTCAGAGAGAACCTCAAGAGGCCGATCGGTAGAATCGATTGCCCCGTTTTCGTTTACATCGAGGTAGAGTTTCCAGTCGGCTCCTCGCGCATCCTGATCGTTGGGTTCGATCTGTATGAGACTGGCGACCCTGTCTCGGTTTTTGAGGGTATGGGAAATGACGACGGTTTCACCTGGGAACGCGTGCCGTTCTACGGAGTCTCCAAACTCGAAACGAGCGGGCCAGTTTATGCGGGTTGATGCCGTATTGGAAAAAGTGCTCTTAGCGACACCGTCGACATCGAATTTCGCCCGGGCGGTATTGTGTACGAAGTCGATTGGATTTGATACAGCTTGGGCCTCAGGAACGAGCAGAAGAATCAGCAGGAGTATGTAGGAGCGAGCGCTCATGGCGGTTTCAAGGCAACTCCTGCGTTTTCGGTGGATTATCGGATGAATTTTAGAATGGAGGCGGAGAGGTTGTAAGCACGTTATTCGATTTCTATGCCGAAAGTGACTTCGGCGGATTCACCGGCGGCGAGATCGCCGATCGCAAATGTGAGTGTTCCGGACTGACCATTGGATAAGGAACTGCTCACGCTACCTTGTGTAAGTGTAACTGGCACTCCTGTGGTGAACACGGTGAATGGTGGAGTCGCGTCGTAAATCTCCACGTCGGTGGCCGTCTCCGTCCCGTTGTTTGTAGCGATAATCTTGTAGATTAAATAAGACCCCGGAATGGCTCCTGTTGTGATGGCTTCACTGCTGAAAGCGTTGTCTGGATTGCCGTCGTTATCAGTGTCGAGGGCCTGTTGTTTAATGAGCGAAACGTGATCGCTTACAATTACGGTAACGGCTTCCGCCTCAGCCACGCTTGGCACGCTGGAGGTATACGTCCCATTGCTCGTCGTCGCCTGCAGGGTTGTTCGGTTCGTTGATCCTTCATCCACCCCGATCTGGGAGTAGACTTTGACGAAGAGGCGAACTGATGCGTTGCCGGCTATGGGTCCGATACTGTCTAGATCGGTTAGGGAGGCATCGCCGTCATCGAGAAGGCCATTGTCATTGGTATCGAAATGTATGATACTTGAGAATCCTGTATTGCTGTTGGATGTAGATAGGCTAATAGAACTAACTGTGCCGTCTCCTTCAGGGAGATTTCCGGTATTGGTTAGCATAAACGTATAAACTGCGGACCCACCGGAGTACATTTCGCCTTGCGCATTGGGAGCGATCACGAGTGACCTCACTGCGTTGACTACGATTTCGTTATGCAGCGTATCAGCTGAACCTGTGTTGGAAGAGTAGGCGTTGAAGAAGATCGACGTTGTGCCGGCCGATTCGGCAGCGGGCACGGTTACGTCGGCATAGACGAGTTGGCTAGCGTCAGCTGCGAGTACGTTTGTAGTGGTTAGCGGCGTACCATTGGAATCGAAATACGATACGGTCCATCCTGAGGGAAGCGTTTCGGTGGCGAAGGTTCCGTCGGTACTGGACTTGATGCGGTAGCTGTCGTTGGTTTGGCTCGTGTTCTTGATGTATAGTGTGAGACGGGTTGTGCTGCCCGGATTGACTTGAGTCGAAAGGGTCGCGTCGGTCTCCGGTCCCGCTCCGTATCCAGGAGAGAGCGCACTGTCTTCAGTATTCATGATGTCGACTGTGCTCACTTCGATCACCTGCAGGGTATTGGTTGCGGAGTCCTGGATCGTGGAATTGCTGACCGAGGTTGCGGTTAGAGTGAAGTCATACCCGTCCGTTCCCGAAGAATCGTTGGGGAGAATTACTTTGATGACGACGTCGATATCGTCGCCCGCTGCGACTGTGCCTGTATCCTGAATGCCATCACCGTTGGTATCGGTTAGGGGTGTGACCCCGTCCGCTTTAAATATAAGGAAAGTAGAGCCGGTGGGGAAAGTGTTTGTGGGGATAGCGATATTAAACCGATCGGTATCATCTCCGTTGTTCGTCACGGTATTGGTGAAGATTACCGTTTGACCTTGATTCGCGCTGGCAATGGTTTCTCCGGTTACGGCTACGCTCTGGCTGGCGGTTACCTCGAATGGGACAGTGTTGCTGTTCAATCCGGAAATGATAGCAGTAGAGCCATCGTCATATTGGAGAGATGCGGTGTTTTCGATGACGCCCGGATCCGCGTCGGCGGCGATATTGACTTGAAAGGAAAGGGTGATGCTTTGACTCGGGTTGATCGTATCGATGGTCGCGAGGATAGACGTATTGGCTTCGTAGGTGATTCCGCCGCTGACGGGGTCATCGGATTGTCCTGCAGCATCTCCAAGGGCGGTGGTCCCGGTTCCACTGTATCTACCGCTATTGGCGACGTATTCCAGACCGGTTGCCAAGAGATCCGTTATTTCGACATCGGTGGCCGCTAGATTGCCGGTATTGGAAAGTGATAGGGTATAGGTGTAAGGCCCGGAGCCTGGGGCTCCCGAACTCGCGCTAATCGATTTGGTGATATTCAATACAGCATTGCTTGTGACCACCGCTGTGTCGGTTGCGTTGTCGCTCGTATCTGAATCGAAATCGCTGGTAGCGGTGACTAGAATATCGGATTCGTTACCGTTCGCCTCTCCAGCGGGAGATTGGCCGACTACGATAAAGCTAAAGCGTTCGCCGGCGCTTAAGCTCGGCGAAGTGGCGATTGGTGAGGAATTGTCCGGAACGCCATCTTCGTTGGCGTCGATGTATATCGAAATGGAAGAGAGGTCGAAATCGTCGCCACCAGCGTTGACGGCGGTGAGGGAAAAGGTATCCGTGCCGTTTCCGGTGTTGGTGATCGAGTGAGAGAAAGATACGATGCCACCATCTGCGACTTGCCGTGTGGCTGCTCCGTCGATCGTTACTCCGCCGATCTGTTGGATAGTGGTGACCACGAGATTGGAGGTGATGGAACGTTCGATATTATTGTGGTCTGTGTAGGTGGCAGTGGCTTGATTGCCGATCACATTGCCTGCGGTTGAGGCGTTGGCGTCAGGCAGGTAAATGAACGAGAGGCAAAGGAATAGCCCTAAGATAGTCGTTAGAACTCTCGTGCCGGCGGCAGGTATGGTTTTAAGCATGGTAGTGGATTGCGTTTGCCAGCTTTGGGCACTTATTCCCATTGGCTTGGCGAGTAGACTGAGAGTTAGTTTTGATTCTGATACGCGACGCGTGCGTAAAATTCTTTCGACTCTGGGAGGTCTAGACTGCTAATGTTCCAGGAAACCTTCTTGGTGGAGCCCAACGGGAAGTCAGGTTCGATTTCCGTATCGAAAAATTTGGATACGAGTACAGACTGCTGGTTGTGATCGGTGGCGATCGCTTTGTCAGGATTGCTGCATACGCCAATGAATTGAAATCCATCTGGAATCGGTATAGAAACCTGTAGTTGACCCGCGTCCAGGGTAGTGGCGTTTTTGAGGACCAGTCGGTACTCAACAATGTCCCCCTTGCTTACTGCAGCTTCTGCATGGTAGCTGCTCGCATTATTGGTAATTGGATCAACGATCCCGGCAGTTAGAATTAAGGTCGGGCTTTGCTTCAGATTCAGACTCGGTTCTGCGTTGCCGATTGGAAACATTGCCGCAAGTGAGCCATAAATGAATAGTACCCGAATTGTTGTCTTGAAGGTTCGTAGCGTTTGTAAAGTCATATCACGTTCGCAACCTAGAAACTTACGTATAAGCCGTAGATGAAGTAGGTATTTAAACGGATAAACGTAGTTAACCTTTAAAAATAAATCAGGCTTTACCCCTAGTGAGATGACGCGATAGTCCTTAGCGCGACTGAGTATCCTAAACTGGCACGTCTTGACGCGAAAAGAACACTTGGACCCGCAGGGGTGACAGAAGAGAAATGAGCGCTCCGATTCGAATCCTGATGATTGTCGTTGATTGTTTTACAAGTTGGCTCTTTAACCTTTCGCCTCAGAATTTAGGTAGGTACCTACTCGGAATTTTATTTAAATGTTCGGATTCCTCCAGTCAGAAAACTCGAAACTTCGCGGCGCTGCCAAGAATTGGCTCTACCTTGGGCACAAGGTGTACAACTTCCGTAAGGACCAGTTGTCTGATTCAGAGATTTCGGAATTGGGCAAGCGGATGGAGGAACTGAGAAGCCAGCTGAAGGCGAAGACGGCCGACTTCAAGCAGCGCTTCGAGAAGGGCGAGACGCT
>JAUHWE010000072.1 GCA_030424825.1 Verrucomicrobiia bacterium | reverse complement strand
CGGATATGATTAACGTGACCCTTCAAACCCCAAATTCATTTCCCCAATGTGTGCCGGAAGCGATGGCCAGTCGCGCTTTATTCGATTGCGCCTATAGTCTGTCGCCCCGGGTGGAGGAGACTTATCCTGGCGTTTGCTCGATTAGCCTAGCTGGGGTCAATCGAAAGACACTCGAAGAGCGTTGCCAGGAAATTGTATCCGTTTTAGGGAGACTGGGTTTGAAGGGCCGAATTGGCATCGCATCAACGCCGGATATCGCCTTGTTCGTGGCCCGTGAATCGAAACGTGTGACGGTGGTCGGCGAATGGGAAGCTCAAGGCAGGGCTGACTGCCGCCAGTCCGACGATGAAAAAGGAGATTGGAGCCTGGCTGAGGATCGGCCGCCCTATCTTGGGGAAAAGAGGTCTTTGCAGGCGTTTCTCGACGAGTTGCCGATTGTAGCCGCAGAGCCTTCGGAGGAATTGGAAGAGATTCTTATTCAATGGGGTATCCGATCTGCGGGAGCGTTCGTCAGCTTGTCCCGAGAGGAAGTCGGCAAGCGTTTAGGGGCGGAGGGCCTAGTGTTCTGGGATCGGATTTCGGGTCGGGAAGAACGGCCGCTTCGAATTTCAGAATTGCCTACTGCTTACGAAGAGTCATTGGAGTTTGAATACGAAATAGATACCCTAGAGCCTTTGCTGTTTATTGTTCGCCGCTTTCTAGATCAGCTCTGCTTGCGGTTGAGGGCTGCCGCCTTGGTGGCCGAATCGATCCACTTGAGGCTGGATCTTGCGGACATTCGTTTGGAGGATGGAGAGCCCATCGAGGCGATCAGGGCGTCGCTGAAGATTCCGGACCCCACTTGTGACACGGATGCGCTTTTCATGATGTTGTCAACTCGGCTGGAAAAACTGGATACTGATTCGGCAGTGGTGGGGATTTGTCTCAAAATCGATCCGATTGATCGAAACGAGAATCAGCTAGGCTTGTTCGAAACGAGCTTGAAAGATCCGCATCGGTTTACGCAAACCTTGGCTCAGGTGGCGGGAATTGTTGGAGCCGACAATGTAGGCCGACCCTGCTTGGAGCCGTGCGGTCGTCCAGATGGGCTGACGCTCGAGCGCTTGCCCCCGACAACGCCTCCGATAAGGGGGCTGGGGACACGGGGGCAGTTTGGGCTGGCCCTGCGCCGCTTTCGTCCGCCGCTACAGGCGGAGGTGCGCGTTTGGGAAAGGCAGCCGGTTTGGTTTCGCTGCTCTCGGGCTGGAGGAACCGTGGTCCTGTGCCGAGGCCCTTGGGCCCATTCGGGTCAGTGGTGGGAGCCTGAAGGCTGGAATCGGCTGGAGTGGGACGTGGAACTGAAAACTGGCGGAGTGTACCGACTGGTGAAGGAGCGGACGAAGTGGACGGTGGAGGGGATGTATGATTAATTCTATAAGAGATTGTCCGACAAGTCCATTCCTTCGTCGCTTCGTCGGATTTGATTTCAAAATCCGTTTCCTCCTATCGAAATACCCTCCGGGTATTCCTCGAGTCGAAAGCCAAATTTTGATTCTCAAATCAGACTTCATCGACTTGAAAGCGACTTATCGCACAACCTCTAAGCTCAAGGGTGAAGAAGAGGTCGGGGAATTTGAAATATGGCTAAGAGCTAAACGCTAATGGCTAATCGCTACATCGAACTGCATGCGCGGACGGCGTTTAGTTTTCTGCGAGGGGCTTCTCGGCCTAAGGAATTGGCGGTGGCGTGTGCGGATGCGGAGCTGTCGGCGATGGCGGTGTGTGACCGGGGAGGCGTTTATGGAACGCCGCGTTTCTACAAAGAAGCACGGACGTGTGGTGTAAAGGCGATTGTCGGTTGCGAATTGGCCATGGCGGATGGGAGCTCGTTGCCCGTATTGGTGAAGTCGCAACAAGGATACCGGAATTTGTGTCGGCTTCTAACCCAGTCTCAATTGCGGTCGGAAAAAGGGGAAGGGCGAGTGACTTGGGATGAACTCCCGGAGTTTGCTGAGGGGATGATCGCTTTGACGGGGGACGAGGATGGGCCGCTGCATCAAGCATGGCGTCGCGACGGGGTCCCAGGCGTCGAGCGGAGTCTTCAGCGTCTCAGGAAGGTCTTTGCCGGCGAGGATTTGGCGATCGAAGTCCAGCGGCATTTGGTTCGGGGAGAGGAGCGCTGGGTGGCGGCGATGCGCGACTTGGCGTCGACAACGGGATTGCCCTTGGTCGCAACCAATGGAGTGTGCTACGCGACTCCGGAGGGGCGGCTGACGCAAGACGTGTTCACCTGCTTGAGGGAGAAGACGTGCTTGGATAAGGCAGGAGAACTGCTGAGTCGGAATGCCCAGCGATATGTTAAGCCGGCGAAGGAGATGGCCTATTTGTTTCGGGATATGCCGGAAGCTATTAGGAATACGCTTGAGATTGCGGAACGCTGCGAGTTTTCGTTAGAGAACCTTGGATACGAATTTCCGCGATTTCCGGTTCCGAAGGGAGAGTCGATGGACTCGTTTCTAGAAAAGATTGTCTGGTTCGGGGCGGAGCAACGGTACCGGAGCTTGAGTCCTCCGGTGAAGCGGCAGTTGCGTCATGAACTGAGCATCATTGCCCGGCTGGGCTTTTCCGGCTATTTCCTGATTGTCTGGGATCTGGTCAACTACTGTCGCGAGCATAACATCATGGCTCAGGGTAGGGGGAGCGCGGCTAATAGCGCGGTGTGCTATAGCTTGGGTATCACGCCGGTGGATCCGGTAGGCGGGCGGCTACTGTTCGAACGCTTCTTGAACGAGGAGCGGAGGAGCTGGCCGGATATTGACATCGACTTGCCGAGTGGAGATCGGCGGGAGCAG
Source organism: Verrucomicrobiia bacterium (assembly GCA_030424825.1). GTDB lineage: Bacteria > Verrucomicrobiota > Verrucomicrobiia > Opitutales > Opitutaceae > Pelagisphaera. The sequence continues at coordinate 9,126 of JAUHWE010000072.1, read as the reverse complement.
GTGATCCAGGAGGTCTATCGCCGCTACGGGCGACATGGCGCCGCCATGACGGCGAATGTGATTACGTATCGCGGGCGGAGCGCGGCTCGGGAAATTGGGAAAGTGCTGGGATTTCCCGAAGAGACCTTGGGGCGATTTTCTTCGCTGTATGGGAATCACAACTACTCGCATGAAATCCCGATGTCCGAGCAGTTCGAAAAATCCGGAATTGCTCCCAGCCATCCGCGGGCGTCGGCTCTGGCTCGCTTGTTTCCCATGATTCTCGGGTTGCCGCGCCATTTGGGCCAGCACTCGGGAGGAATGATTATTTGCGAGGGCGAGTTGAATTCGGTGGTGCCTCTGGAGCCCGCCAGCATGCCGGGGAGAACGGTGGTCCAGTGGGACAAGGAGGACTGCGAAGACATGGGAATGGTGAAGGTGGATTTGCTCGGGCTGGGGATGATGGCGGTGATGCAGGACGCGTTTGAAGCGGTGAGAGTCAAGGGTAGGAGCATCGACTTGGCGAGCATTCCGAAAGACGACAAAGCAACTTACGAGATGATGCAGAAGGCGGATACGATCGGGGTTTTCCAGATCGAAAGCCGGGCCCAGATGGCGACCTTGCCGCGGATGAAGCCGAAATGTTTCTACGACGTGGTCATTGAAGTGGGGATTATCCGCCCCGGGCCGATTCAGGGAAACATGGTCAATCCTTATCTCGAGCGGCGGGCGGGTCGGCAGGAAATCGAGTACATCGACGATCGGCTGAAGCCCATGCTGGAACGTACCTTAGGAGTGGCCCTGTTTCAGGAGCAGATTCTGAAAGTGGCCATGGTCATGGCCGATTTTTCCGGGGCTCAGGCCGAGGAACTGAGGCGGGCAGTGAGCTTCTATCGTACGGACGACCGGATCGACCAGGTGACGCAGGATTTGGTGAAAGCGATGCGCGAACGCAATGTGCCAGAGGAGAAAATTGAACAAGTAGTTGGCTCGGTATCCAGTTTTGCTCATTACGGGTTTCCGGAGAGTCACGCGATTTCGTTTGGACTGCTGGCTTATGCGAGCACGTATCTAAAGGCTCATTACACGGCAGAGTTTTATGTAGCCTTGCTGAATAACCAGCCGATGGGGTTTTATTCACCAGCGACGTTGATTCAGGATGCGAAGCGTCATGGCATCCGAGTTCGGGCAGTGGATGTGTCGGTTTCGGCTTGGCGTTGTACGGTAGAAAGTGAGCAGTCGATTCGGCTGGGCCTGACGATGGTCAATGGAGTGAGTCGGGTGCATGCGGAAGCTATGTTAAAGGTGCGGGAAGAGTACGGATTTTCGGATTTGCGGGACTTTCGGAAGCGGACGCGTTTCGACCGGGACGAGCTACGAACGCTGGCTTCGATCGGCGCCTTGAATTGCTTTGAGAAGAGCCGACGGCATGCGTTGTGGTCGGTGGAGTCGAGCTACGATCCGGAGGACTTGTTCGCGGATGCGGAGGGCGAGCATGGGCTGAGTCCGCTAGAAGTGATGACGCATGTGGAGCGTTTGCAGGCGGACTACCAAGGCATTGGTGTGACGGTGGGTTCTCACCCCATGGCGGCGGTTCGGGACCGGTTGTCTCAGGTATGGACGGCAGCCGACTTGGAGCATACGCCGCATGGCAATCGAGTGAAAGTGGCGGGTCAGGTGATTTGCCGCCAGCGGCCGGGGACGGCGAAAGGATTTCTGTTTATATCGCTAGAGGACGAAACGGGTATTTCGAATATTGTGGTGATGCCACAGATGTTTGAACGTAGTCGATTGGTGATTACGCAGGAAAAATTTCTCCTGATCTCCGGAACGCTGCAGAACTTGCAAAACGTGATCCATGTGAAGGCGGATAAGATCGAGCCGCTAGTCGTAGGAGAGCTACCAGCGGCGAGCTCGTATGACTTTCATTAGTAGCTCACTCGCTTTAGCGTGAGCATTGAGAGATTTCACTTGCCAGGCTCACGCTAAAGCGAGTGAGCTACGGTATGGATCTGCGAAACACTAAGAATTATTGGCGTTCGCGTTTGCCGCATTGGGAGGTTGAAAATGGGCTTTACTTTATTACGCTACGTGTTGCGGATTCCATGCCGAGAGATGTTCAGAACAGATTGGAGGAGGAGCGAAAGACTTTGGAGTCAATTGAAGCAAGCTCCGAGGAATACGAGCAATACCAAAGAGTAGTATTTAAAACCTGTGAAAAGTATTTGGATAGCGGATATGGTAATTGCCCGTTTGAAGATGAGGCTATCGCGAAATGTATGGAACTCGATATCCTAGGTTCCTGCGAGAAAGACAAATGGAATGTGGATCGATACTGTATTATGCCAAACCATATACACTTGCTGGTTTGGCCCACTGAAGGAGCGAAGCTCTTATTGAAAGACTTTATGAAACGACTAAAGGGTCGATCCAGTTTTTCCATCAATAAGCTGCTAAGTCGGAAGGGCCGGTTCTGGCAGGTGGATTGGTTTGATCGATGGGTTCGGAGCGAGGCGGAACTACAGAGAGTCAGAAGATATATCAGTGAGAATCCTAAAAAAGCTGAAAAGTACACGAAAGTGCCATATATGTTGTAGCTCCCTCGCTTTAGCGTGAGCCTATAGAGACGTAGGCTTTAACAATTTCAGCTCACGCTAAAGCGAGTGAGCTACTTGCTACTCCACGATCAGAGCGGCGTAGTTCTTTTTGCCGCGGCGGAGGAGGATGTATTTGCCGAAATGGACGTCGGAGAGGGTGAGTTTGGCTTGCAAATCCTGTATCCGGTTATTGTTGACGTTAACGCCGCCGCCTTGAATGTCCTTCTTGGCTTGGCCTCTGGACTGGGAAAGTCCCGCTTCGACGAGTGCATCCAGCAAGGAATGCCCTTCGCCAGAAAGGACGTCACTAGAAATCGTCGCATTGGGTATTTCGCCGGCGACATCTCGCAGCGCGTTCTCGGAAATGCCTTCGAGGCCGCCTCCGAAGAGAATCTTGCTGGCCTTAATGGCATCGTTGGTCGCGTCTTCGCCGTGGATAAGGTTGGTCATTTCGCGAGCCAAGGTCCGATGGGCTTCTCGCGCACCCGGATTTTCTGCGTGTTGGCTTTCTTGTGCGGCGATCTCTTCTTGGCTGAGGAAGGTGAAGTACTTCAAGTAGCGAATGACGTCGCGATCGTCCACATTGATAAAGTACTGATAAAACCGATACACGCTTGTACGATTCGGGTCGAGCCAGATGGCTCCCGATTCGCTCTTGCCGAATTTGGTTCCGTCGGCGTTTGTGATGAGGGGGAGAGTGAGGCCGTATACGGTGGCTCCCGCCTTTTTACGTGTCAGTTCGGTGCCGATAGTGATGTTTCCCCACTGGTCGCTGCCACCAATCTGTAGTTCGCAATTTTCAGCCTGGTTGAGGTGGTAGAAATCGTACCCTTGCAGAAGCATGTAGGAGAATTCCGTGTAGCTGATGCCTACGTCGCGATCCTCCATTCGCGCGCGCACGCTTTCTTTAGCGACCATGGAGTTCACGGTGAAGTGCTTGCCGACATCGCGCAGAAAGTCGAGGAAAGTGATGGGGGCCATCCAGGTGGCATTGTCGACGAGCCGGGCGGTATTCGAGATCTCTTCGCTGAAATCAATGATGCTGGCGAGCTGCGACTTTACAGAAGCGATATTGTGGTCCAGCACCTCCTTGGTCAGAAGCTGGCGCTCGGATTTTTTCCCGGAGGGATCTCCGATGCTTCCGGTGGCGCCTCCCGCGAGGGCGATCGGCATGTGGCCGTGGGTTTGAAAGCGTCGGAGGGCGATCAGGGGAACGAGGTTTCCGACGTGAAGGCTATCTGCGGTGGGGTCGAAACCGCAATAGAGGGATATCGGGCCTTCCTCGAGGCGCTTTGCGAGCGCGTCTCGGGCCGTGCAGTCGTTAATGAGTCCTCTCCACTCTAGGTCTTCCAAAATCGTCATAAGGGGGAAGGTTTTGGCGAGAATCGGAGGGTGTGTCGATGATTAAGGCGAAAGGGAGAAAGCTTCAGGCGGAATTTTGAGAAAGAGACCGTTTGCTTCTCTGCATTCTTGGAACGCTCTCAGAAACTAGGGGCGAGGATCTTGTTAACTTTGCCTTTGTAGATTCTCACTTCGCCCTTGATGGTGTTGCCCTGTCCGTCGAGATCGCCTTCGTAAATGAAAATTTCGTCCGTGTCTTTGCGAATAGAGAATTTCTTGTCCATGGGTTCGCCAAGAATCGCGACAACTTCTTCCGGTTTCATCTTCAAGGCAAGCTTGTCCCAGGCATCCGGGTTTACCCAGTCTCCGCTCGCGCGAACATCTGCTTTGCGAAGCTCGATTCTCAGATTCTCGTACCACTTGTCCTTGTTGCCTTTGGGAGGAGGATTCGAAGCGGCGTAAGCAACGGCGGTTGGGGGAACGGCATTGGAAACTTCGGCCACTTCCTCGTACTGGGCGAGACGCGCTTCTAGGGCGGAGACTTTTTCGTTGAGCGACTTAATCTCCGCGAGAATGTGATCAAGAGTATCCTGGTTTACATCTGCTGCGATAGTCGTGTTTGAGAACACTAGTAAAAAGAGAAATGCATGGAGCCGTTTCATGATTTAAATAGGACGCGAGTAGTGGAAAAGGGCAAGCGTCTTTGCCCAATGTGCTTGCAGCCCCTAATATATGATCGCCCGTTTTTGCAATTCAGTCGGCAGGGTGTCGGAATTGATCTTCAGGTAGTTGATCATGCCCTCCAGCCAAGTTGAAACCGATGTCGGGTTGTAGCTTACTCGAGGCTCAGTGTTCATGACTCCATCCGAGTCGCCTAGTGGCATGAGTCGACGAGGAACCTGATTCAGGGTAATCGTTTCAAAGTAAGTGTTAGATGCCTTCAAGGAGTCAATCAGTGTCTTTTCGTTAAAATCGTAGGCGGGCGAATCCTCTGACCGTATGATCATGATGGGGGAGTAGATATTGCTAAAAATCTTGTGGTAAAACTCTCTGCGGGAAGGGTCGGTGCGTTTCCAAATCTGTTCGGAAGTTAGCCATTTGCTTTCTTCGATCACATCTTGATGCGTCTGCCGGGTGAAAAGCATGTAGTGGGGTTCCTCTAGAATAAATCCACTAAACGAATACGTGCTGGCCAAATAAACGGATAGGTTTGCGTATTCCTTGGTGGACATGAGGAAGAAGCTGCTTTCATCCACCTCTTTCAAGTCGCGAATCTGGTCGAACATGTCGACCCAGTCGTCGGTTCGAGCGGATCGAAGCGTATCCAGGTCTTTGGCGACGGCGTAGGCAACCACGAAGCCGTGGCCTAGCAAGTTACTGCCGAAGGGAGAGGTGAGAAGGTAGCGGGCTTCGTTTTCCTTTTGAGCCCGGCGGCTTTTAGCCTGCCAGAAAGCCCGTCTACTGGGCTGATTGCTGAGTGCGGCGGATTCGACATCGATGATGAAAACGGCAGGGGCGAGTTTCGCCTTTTTGGGACGTCCCCAAACCAGGCTGATCTTCTTCTGCGACTCGAGACGAATCTGTTTGGATTTGATTTGGATATCGTCCTTGAAGATTCCCCTGCGGAATGGGTAGTCGCCGGTTGTGAGTTTGCGGAGCATTTTTCTTTCCTCAGAAAAAATGTCCTCAGGATTGAGAATGCTCGGTGCGATTTCTTCCGCCGATTCGGTAGGTGCCTCTTGACCGAAAACACAGGGAGTGGAGGCCGCAAATGCGGCAAAAATAATGACTGTCCGTAATAGGTTCAAATCGGATCGGAGCATCATTGATTTTTTTTGGTTTACCTCCGGGAGCGTCGAAAGTTCAACGTTCTCTGAGACGTGTCAGTTGCACTATTAATGACAAAAAGTTCCTATTTGGCAAGAATCTTAGCCAAGCCGGAATGGCGCCAAACTTTTGGACCGTGAAATAGGGGGCGAAGGAACTCGGTGAAGCGGAACGAGCAAATGGTGCAAATCTGAATGGAGGGGTATCGCCGAAAAAAACGCTCGCCCCGTTTCCGGGAGCGAGCGTCGAAATTCAAGCAGGTGAACAGGTTCCTATTTCTTCTTTGCTTCTTCGCGTTCGAGCGCTTCTTTGATCACTTGCTCCGCTACGTTCTTCGGGCATGGCGCGTAGTGCGAGAACTCCATGGAGAACTGTCCGCGACCGGAGGTCATCGTACGGAGTGAGCCAATGTAGCCAAACATCTCGGCGAGAGGGGCGTCCGCTTTGATTTGAATCGAAGTCGCGGTAGGCTCCTGGGATTTGATCATGCCGCGACGACGGTTGAGGTCGCCAATGACGTCGCCAATGTTGTCTTCGCCCACGAACACGTCCAGCTTCATGATTGGCTCGAGGATCTGGGCGCCCGCTTTCGGCATCGTCTGGCGATAGCCAGCGCGAGCCGCGGTTTCGAACGCGACAGCCGAGGAGTCGACGGGGTGATAGGAACCGTCGGTAAGGGTGACTTTGAAGTCGACAGTCGGGTATCCGGCGAGGACACCACGGTCGATCGATTTCGCGAAGCCCTTTTCGATGGCAGGCCAGAATTCCTTAGGAACATTGCCGCCAACGACCTTGGACTCGAACTGGAATCCTTCACCGGGCTCGAGTGGCTCGATGATGTAGTCGATCTTACCAAACTGACCCGAACCGCCAGACTGCTTCTTGTGAGTGTAGCTGTCCTCGATGCGTTTTGTAATCGATTCGCGGTAGGCGACTTGTGGCTTACCCACGTCTACTTCTACGCCATAGGTGCGCTTAAGAATGTCTACTTTGATATCCAGGTGGAGCTCGCCCATTCCTTTGATGATCGTTTCGCCCGAATCTTCGTCCGTTTCGACGCGGAAAGAAGGGTCTTCCTTGACCATCTTGCCGATCGCCGTGGAGAGTTTCTCCGCATTCGCCTTGTCGCGAGTGGCGATAGCGATCGAGATAACGGGATCTGGAAAGACCATAGGCTCGAGCGTCGCAGGATTGTCCGGATCGCAAAGTGTGTGGCCCGTTTGCGTGTTCTTCATGCCTAGGAGGGCGACGATGTCACCTGCCTGGGCCGAATCCACTTCCTCGCGAGAGTTGGCATGCATTTCCACAATGCGACCGATACGCTCCGTCTTGCCGGTAAAGGTATTGAGAACGCTAGTGCCTTTTTCGAGCTTGCCCGAATAGATACGCGTGAAGGTGAGGGCGCCATACTTGTCGTCCATGATTTTGAACGCGAGAGCCCGAAGGGGCTTGTTTACGTCAACCGTGGCGACCTTTCCGGTCTCATTGCCTTCGAGATCGATTTCCGGTTGCGGCTTTACTTCGGTGGGAGAAGGCAGGTAGTCCACCACAGCGTCCAAAACGAGCTGTACTCCCTTGTTTTTGAAGGAAGAGCCGCAGTACGTTGGGAAAAAGTCCAAGTTGATGGTACCCTTGCGAATGCACTTCTTAAGATCTTCAACAGAAGGTTCTTCGCCTTCGAGGTACTTTTCCATCAGCTCGTCGTTTTGCTCGACAGCCGTTTCGATAAGCTTTTCTCGCCATTCCTCTACATCGTCCTTCATGTTTTCAGGAACGTCCTCGATCGTGAAATTCAAGGGATCTCCAGAGTCGTCCCAAACCCAAGCCTTACGCGTGAGCAGGTCGACGCAGCCCTTGAGTTCGCCCTCACGTCCGATAGGAAGGACCATCACGAGAGGATGGGCCCCGAGCACGGTTTCCACTTGCTTGACGACGCGCAGAAAGTCGGCCCCGATGCGGTCCAACTTGTTTACGTAGATGATGCGAGCGACTTCAGAGTCGTTAGCGTATCTCCAATTGGTCTCAGACTGGGGCTCGACACCTCCAGAACCACAGAAGACACCCACGCCGCCGTCCAGTACTTTGAGCGAGCGGTAAACCTCGATGGTGAAATCAACGTGACCGGGAGTATCAATAATATTGAAACGATGGTCTTTCCAAAAACAGGTGGTGGCGGCCGATTGGATCGTGATGCCTCGTTCCTGCTCCTGTTCCATGAAGTCTGTCGTTGCCGCTCCATCGTGAACTTCGCCGATCTTGTGGATCTTGCCAGTGAGCTTTAGAATGCGCTCAGTTGTGGTCGTCTTGCCCGCGTCCACGTGGGCGAAGATTCCGATATTTCTATAACGTGATAGGTCTGTTGCCATTTTGCTTATCTTTGATTGCGATCCAGAGACTTCTCTCAGGGAACCATACGCGCGTATAGAAAGTTCTGCGTCTGGCAACGCAATAATTCGAAACAAGCATCGATTGAGGGTTGGATGGGCCGGAAGCGGGCCTTTCAGCCAATCTTGGATTGCCCTTGTGGAATGTGTCTCATTGACTGGGAGCATGTCGAAAACGCCAATTGTAAAACCTTCGGATTCAATCGCAGCGGAAGTTGTCGGCGCGGGAACCGGAACGAAGCGACAGGTTCTGATCAGTGACCAGGAAGCGCCTCATTTCGCTTTGAGGCGGTTTATCATGGAGCCAGGCGGCGGGATGCCTAAACACACCAATACCGTCGAGCATGAGCAGTACGTTCTTAAAGGAAAGGCGCTCGTCGGGATAGGGGAGAAGACCTTTGAAGTGAATGCGGGGGATGCGGTTTATATTCCCGAAGGGGTGCCTCATTGGTATGAGGCCGACAAGACAGAGGGATTCGAGTTTCTGTGCATTGTTCCGAACAAGGAGGACGTGATTCGGGTTTGTGGCGAACCGGGTTGCTGAGAACGCAAGTTTGCCTCTTTGCGTCCTCAATGAAGAAGAACTTTGCGCGACTTTGCTGAGAAAGATTGAAAATCGAAACCGAAACGCTATTATTTGCGTTATAAGAACAGACTTCGACCCCATTATACTATGAAAACTTCCCCCTTTTTTAGTACCCGACTTGTTTTAGCCGTCATTGCCTGGTTTTCAGCCCCATTCTTGACCGCGCAAGAAGAGGCGGAAACGGGTGGTTATCTCTTTTTCGGCTCCAGTGTGAGCGCTGAATCCGGCGAATCCCATTTCCCCGTGGTCAGTGTGGATAAGAAGAACATTTTTGTGGATGCTGGCATTGATGTGAAAAAAGTATCGATGCGAGCTCCCTGCCGCGTGCGGGCTGAGCTTATGCTGTCCGAGCGGTTTGCGGATGTGCTCGAGATGAAGTTCACGACTTCGTCGATGACCAATTTACAGCGAT
>JAUHWE010000071.1 GCA_030424825.1 Verrucomicrobiia bacterium | reverse complement strand
GGCGGTCGTCGCGGAATCAAGAGGGCTTATGATCAGTGAAACCCCTTTTTCACGGGCGAGTTCAATCACCTCCGGATCTACTCCCAAGCTGCCCGTTATTACGAGGAGGCGAACCCCGATCTGGATTGACCTTTGTTGAATGTCCCATCGGTCGCCGACGATGATAATGGTTTCGTTGGCCGGGATCGCATCGGAACCGGTGAACTTTCCGAACGAGCGAATATCCATGGCCCCGATTTTGACGTACATGTCCTCCAGGCTATCGGGGTCTCGTGTGAACTTTACGTCCGCCCGAAGCGCCTTGGCCACGTCGTTGATGCTCGTGTGAACTTGGCGCATGGCCCGTGGCTCACTGAATTTCGGAACGAAATAGTCACCCATTTGAAAAATGGATACATAGCCTTTGAGCTGCCCATCGTCGTTAACTACAGGAAGGACGCGAACATCATACTCGTCGATCAGCTCTAGCGCTTCAAATAGGGTGGCGTTCTCATGAACCTTAACAACATCTCGCACCATGATGTCCCGAACCCGAGGAGAGACATCTCCAATGAACAGCGGCACGGGTTGGCTGAATTTTGTGAGAATGGTATCGATACGCGCGTTCGTATTGCCGCACCGAGCTGGGATAAAGCCTTTGTGTCCTTGGAGAATCTTGAGATTCGCGTAGGCGATCGCGGAGCAGATGGAGTCTGCATCCGGATTTTTATGGCCGATAATATACGTGAAATCTTGTTCCGACATCGCCTAGATGGTTAGTTTCGCAAATAAAAAAACCGACGATGGGCATTATTCAGGGTCCGGCAACAGGCAAATTAAGGAATTTCGTCTGTAAAATAATTTGATTCCCGATTGGATTGTCGCCCTACTAATCGCGATGAATGATTCACTAGTCGAACGCATTGACACGTTGGAAAAATCTGGAGAGCTATTGGAAGCGGCTGCAGCTAATGTCAAAACCTGGCTTTCGGGCGGATTCTTGTCTCCGGAATCCTTAGATAGCCTCACCGAGCTTCTGGATTCCAAAAATGCGGAAGAGCTAAACAATCGCTTTTACAAGAACATCGCATTCGGTACGGGAGGCCTAAGGGGCCGGACGATTGGAGCGACCTCAACCTCTGCCGAGAAAGGTGATGGGGATCAAACAGGGGCACCCGCGATTCCTGGAGTGGGTTCCAACATGCTTAACGAGTATACCGTTGCGAAAGCGACAATCGGGCTTTTCGAGTATGCTCGGAAATATTTGGAGGCGAAGGGCGCGGGAGGGGTTCCAAAGCTTGTCATCGCCCATGATGTGAGGCACTTCTCGAGGTACTTCTGTGAGTTATCAGCATCGGTTTGGTCCCAATGCGGAGGGGAAGCCTTCATCTTTGACGGGCCGCGCTCAACGCCCCAATTGAGCTTTACGGTTCGAAGTGTGGGCGCCACTTGTGGCATTGTCATTACTGCCAGCCACAACCCGCCTCACGATAATGGATACAAAGCCTACTTTGAGGATGGAGGGCAACTCGTTCCGCCGAATGACCAGGGAGTGATCAATGAAGTCGAGTCAGTATCGTTGAGCGGATTGCAGGACTACTTGTCAATCGACCTAGGGGCCGTGAAGACCCTGGGTCCAGAGCACGACGAGGCTTATGTCTCAGCGGTGGCTGAAACCGTGATCGATCGCAGCGCGTTGGAGGGATCCGACCTCAAGATTGTTTTCACTCCCATACATGGAACGGGCGCGATTTCTACGCTTCCAGCACTCGCGGCATTCGGAGTAGAGCCGTTGTTGGTGGAATCCCAGATGGTCCAAGACTCGAATTTCCCAACCGTAAAATCGCCCAATCCAGAGAACGCGGAAGCGCTTAGTTTGGCGATCGAATTAGCGGAACGAGAAAGTGCGGACATCCTACTAGGCACGGATCCCGACTGCGACCGAATGGGAGTCGCCGTGAGAAACCAGGAAGGAAAAATGGTGTTGGTGACGGGAAATCAAATCGGCGCGATGCTGGCCGACTATCGTATTCGCAAGCTCAAATCGATGGGTTGGATTCCTGAGAACGGAACCCAGTCAGCGGCTCTGATAAAGACCTTCGTCACCTCGCCTTTACAAGATGCGATTGCCGAAAGCCATGGAATTAAGACGATCAATACGCTCACCGGTTTCAAGTGGATAGGGGAGAAATTGCATCTTTACGAGCAAGAGCTCAAAGCGGCTTACGAGTCTGAATGCGGCACGTCTCTAGACTACGATCAGTTGAGTCAGAAAGAAAGGTCAGCGCTATTGCAGAAATACAGCACTTTCTATGTTTTCGGTGGCGAAGAGAGCTACGGGTATCTCCCCACGGATTCGGTGCGGGATAAAGATGGAAATGCCGCTAGCGTCATTTTCTGCGAACTAGCGGCAAGCCTGAAGAAGGAAGGCCGTACGGTCCTGGACTATCTAGACCAGTTGTATTTGGAGCATGGTTACTACTTGGAGACGCTCGGGCAGATCGTTTACGAAGGAGCCGCTGGAGCGGCAAAGATAGCGAGGATCTTGGAGAGTTATCGTTCAAGTGCTCCCACTGTTTTCCTGGATACCAAAGTAGCGCGGTTTACGGATTTTGGAGTGGAGACGGTTGTGGACCCAGACGGAAAAGAGATTCCTAAGCAGGACCTGTACTTTCTCGAACTAGAGAACGGCTACCGTTATGCGGTACGTGGAAGCGGAACGGAGCCGAAGATTAAATTCTACTTGTTCGGGAATGAGTCTGTTTCGGATGCGAAAGCGTTGGATTCGACTAAAGCCAAGACGCGATCAAATTTGGAAAGCCTCAAGGAAGCCATACTCGACGATGCGAAAGCCCGCTCGGAAGGCTAATCGTATCTAGAAACTGATAACCAAGCCCTTTCCCTTCCTGGGGTCGGGGTAATGTCCGCTATTCCGCCACTTGAGCAGCCCTAAGCTGGGCGTAGCCATCACGCATCGCAGTGTAGGGGTCAATGGCTGAGCCGGTGATTGAATTGTAGACGTTGATGATCTCAGGAAGATCGTTCACCGTATCAGTCGTCAGTAAAATTAATCGGTCGGTCGAATCGTCAACCTGGGTCCAAGGCTCCGATATCGGGTCCACATAGTTGCCTCCAATTCTTCCCACAAAATCCCGCAGGCTAGAAGGCCCGAGAAACGGAAGGACAACGTAGAAGCCGTGCTTGAATCCCCAGGCTCCGAAGACCTGTCCGATATCCTCTCTCGGAGGCTGAAGCTCCTCGAAGTTCTGGGCGGCATCCATGAATCCTCCCATCCCCGCTGTGGTGTTGACTAAGAATTTGCCGGTTTCCTGCGAAGCCCGTCCGAATCGAAACTGCAGAAGGTTACCGGTCAAACGCACGGGATACTCCAGATTGTTGAAGAAATTGCCTAAGCCCTTTCTCAGCTCTTTGGGAACGACTCGAATGTACTGGCGAGTGAAAGGCTGGAAGATGTTTTTATAGACGGAGTCGTTAAAACCAAAAATGGCGCGATTAATCCCTTTCAGGGGATCAGCGATTTCAGCACTTCCTCCTCTCGTGACGCTCCCGTCTTCATCAAGGAGCTGATCCATCTCCATCAAGTCGTCGAGATCAACGAAGTCCTCCGCCATGGTTTGCGAGCAGAAGGTCCACGAAGTCAGTAGTCCTAGGATGATTCCGGATCGTATCAGGTAAATCATGACTATACTTCCTTCAGCTTGGACTTGAGCAGTTCGATTAAGTCAGACGCGGATTTCTTCAGAAAGTGCTCGTCAAACTGCTTGCGGTAATTGCTCACCATACTGACTCCCTCGACGAGGACGTCGTAAACCTGCCAGCCCCGGCCTTTAATGTTAGCCAACCGGTAGCTGATATTGATTTTCGACTCATTGAGCAAGACGATGGAATCGATTTCTATTTTGCTAGACGACACAACCTTGGGCTCATTGAAAGTGAGTTTGGGTCGCGGACCGTCCTGAAGCTCCTGGGTGTAGGTCTGTAGCACCAAGTCGGTAATGAGTGAGTAGACCTGATCTTTCTCCGTGTCATTGAGTTTGTTCCAGTTTCGGCCAAGCGAGCGCTGGATAATGACGTCAAACGAGAACCGCTGGTTAAGAATCTCTAGGATCTGCTCCTTTTTGACAGAATAGGGCGCGGTCTTATTATCTTTGTGGAGAACGTCTAACAGCTGGTTTAGCGTCGTCTCCAACGCATCCTTAGTCTTGTCGAGTTCGTTATCTCCCCAACCGGGAAGTGTGGTGGCCGCGAGCAGACAGGCGGCGATTATTGAGCGAAAAGAGAAAGCGTGCATGTTCGTAGTAGTAAGTCGTTTAGTTGCCTATACGTCTGAGAAAGTGGGATGGATTGCGCGAATGGTGTCGAAGTTTACAAACACGGATATCAAAGGGCCCGATTAATATAGTTTTTTTAAAAATTGGCAAATTTTGGACTATTCTTCCTTTTCGATACTTCCGAAGGCAAATCGGCTAATCAGACTTTCGATGTCTAACGCGGATTCGGTATCGACGATGGGTTCGCCTTTTTCCAGCTCGAATCCGCCTCCGCCGGGATCCAGAGCGATGTATTTGTCACCGATAAGTCCGTTCGTTTTGATCGATGCAATGGCGTCGTCGTAGATGGTGATATCGGTATGTAACTTTAATTGGACCATCGCGACCAGATTTTCAGTATCTAATGTGATATCGCCAACAACGCCCACTTTGACACCGGCAATCATGACATTGCTCCCTTCATTGAGCCCTCCCACGTTCGAGAATCTCGCATCTACGATCCGGGCGTCGGACCCGAGGAAGCGGCTGCTACCGATTTGGATGGCGAGATAGAGGATGGCGGCGATCCCAACGAGGATAAAGATTCCAACGGAGAATTCGATTCGTTTCTGGTTCATGCGGCGGGTTTGTCAGTTGAAAGTTTTGGATTTAGAAACCCTTCGAGTTCCTTGGGGGGAGATTGGAGGAGGTCTTTGGGAGTGCCCCAGTACTTTACTTTCCCCGCGTCTAGCCAGGCCACTTGGTCGGTGATGCCAAAAACTTCGGGTACGTCATGGCTCACCATCAATACCGTAAAGCCGAATTGCTGGCGATAGTTTCGGATCATGTCGAATACCGCGAATTTTCGCTCGGGATCGAGACCTGTGGTGGGTTCGTCAAAGAGGATGATTTCCGGATTGGTGATGAGTGCACGCGCGAGTGCGACTCGCTTTTTCATTCCCCCGGAGATTTCGGCTGGGTATTTCGAGGTCGCATCCTGAAGACCCAATTGGCTTATCAGGTCGTTCACCCGATCTGAGAGCGCTTTGGGAGAGATCTTTTCTTTCTCCCTCAGGGGAAGGGAGATGTTCTCAAAAACGCTGAGTGAATCGAAAAGCGCATTCTGCTGAAACATGTAAGCGCACTGGGGAATGCTCTGGTCCGAATTGCTGATCCGAATCGTTCCGGCTTCGGGTTTGAGCAGGCCGGAGATGCATTTGAGCAGTACGGATTTTCCGGTACCACTTTTGCCGATTACAGTCGTGTGGGAGTTCAGTGGTATATCGAGATCGATCGAGTCTAGTATGACCTGCTCGCCAAAACGCTTGCTCAATCCTCTGAGCTGTAGGGAAAGGTCGCTCATTTCTCTAGGAAGAAGGAGGTGAGCAAGTAGTCGCTAGCGAGGATCGCTATACTTGAGAGCACGACGGCGCGGGTCGTCGTTTGGGAAACGCCGCGCACACCCGGTATGCTGGCTTTGATATGAGTGAAATAGCCCTGAAAGGCGCAAATAGTGGTCGTGAGGAGACCAAAGGTCAGTGCCTTGTAAAATCCGTCCATTACATTTTTAACGCTGACCGCTTCGTAGATCCGACTCCAGTAGGCGCCTTCGTCGACCCCAAGCATGCTGACCCCGGTAAGGTGACCTCCGTAGATTCCGACGATGTCGAAAAATGCGGTTAGGATAGGGAAGCAAATCAACGCGGCGTAAAGGCGAGGCGAAACAAGAAAGGCGAGCGGGTTGATGCTCATGGTCTGCAACGCATCGATTTGTTCCGCATTGCGCTGAATGCCGATCTCAGCAGAAAGGGCAGATCCCGCCTGACCGACGATCATGATAGCGGTAAAAACGGGACCGATCTCCATGATAATCGATAGCGCAACTGCTTGCCCCAGAAGACTTTCGGAGCTAAACTTTGTGAGGACGTAGTAGAGCTGGAGTCCGAGGACCAGCCCGGTGAAAAGTCCGACAATTAAGGTAATGGGGATACATCGAACCCCGATCTCGTAAATGGACCGGGTCAATTTCTCAAGCATGTGCCGCTGGCGGAAAAGCGAACTCAAAGAAGACGCTCCAAAAATCGTCAATTCTCCCAGTTCACTGACAAAAGAAACCCCTTTTTTGCCGATTCTCCCGATCATTGTGCGCCCCGTCGATCTAACGAAAACGGGGGATTTGCAAGCTTGTTCGACTTGCGGGTCGGGCATCGTGAGAGCGATCCGGATTTTCCTGTGTTTGAGGAGGTCGTGTCTTCCAGCGGCGATGAGGCCATAGCACCTGTTCAGGGTAGCGTCTGGCCATCCGTTCCACACTTTCTGTCATGACTTTCGTCCAGGCGAGGACATTGGCATCAGTGTCCCCTAAATCAGCAGGGGGATCGAGCTTCTCGGCGAAAAGCTTGTAGCTAAATTTCCGGGGGGCGGTCCGAATGGCGAACATCATGACCACGGGACAGTCCGCGAGAGCAGCGAGCATTCCGGCTCCGGAGTGAGTGGACGCTAGCTTACCGAAATAGGGAACGAACAGCCCGTTGGGACCGGCATCTTGGTCGATTTGCAACCCAACTAGTCCGTTGCGGCTCAAATGGCGAAAGGCAGGCCTGAGCCCGCCGTTCTTGGGCAGCTCGATTCGAGGAAACGATTTCCGTTCGTTTGCTATTTTTTGGCGTATGAAGGGGTTGTCTAGCTTTCGGGCGATAGCCGCCAAGGAAAAACCGCGAGTGCCAAGGGCCAAGGTGATCAAGTCTGGCGAACCTTGGTGCGAACTGACAAGCAGAACTCCGGTATCACTATTTTTTGAAGTCTCATCCAGAATCTTAAGGGCTTCGCTGAGATCCAGATTCCCTTCGGCCGCATCTTTTTGAATGAGGTGTGGTCCTATCAGCATATCCACCCAGAACCAGGCGTGATATTTTAGGAAGCGAGCGTAAAGGTCCTGTTTCTCCTTATCAGTGTAACATTCTCCAAAACAGATGTTTATGTTCTCTTCGACTCGTCTTCTGAGTTTGGGAACGACGCAGTAGAGCGTCGCGAGAATCTTCTCGGCCAGCCAGTAGCTAGCCTTTAAGGGAGCCCATTTGAAGCACTGCAAGAGGGCGTTGAAGAACGCGTACTCAATGGCGAAGCCAACTCGCTCTCTCAGTTTGACAATTTTTCTTTGAGAAACTTCTGGGTCCATATTCGGTCAAAAGGATCAGTTGTGCGTTTTAGATAAGTACAAATTGAATTTTGCGATGTATGAAAGACCGTAGCGTTTTCAAAAAGTTTCTGCACTATTAAGGGTATTTTATAGGCTGAAATCATTGTTTCGCTAGTAGCCGATTGGCCTCCGCTTTTCGCCATTTGATGTCGCTTTGAACCGATACGGTAGAGTGAATTGCTTATATTTGGAGTTTTGACAAACGAGTTGATTTCCCCATTGTTCCGTGAGTATGAATCCGAAGCTTTCCGTAGTTGCCGCGATGTGGCTGTGCATTTCTAGCGCGGCGGTTTTGGGGCAATCTGTGTCGGAGCCTCGCCGTCCCGGTGAGAAGAATGAAGTGCAGCGAAATGAGATGCCAGTGTTCGGGCCGTACGAGGCGATCGCGATCAATCGGGAAGTGGTCCGGGATGTGAAAGTGGACAAAGAGCTCAACGTCTATCTTCAGCTCTTTCCGGCCCATAAGGACAAGGAACTGGTCGTCAAAATTTCGAATGAACGATTTTCTAGCTATCGTGAGTGGGTTCACGGTGGTTTTGAACTCGTGTCACCTCCCAATGCGGGAAAAACGCCCTATGGCTGGACGGATTGGGTCCAGTCTAAGGCGAAATACATCGAGTACTGGATGGATGGGGAAATTTTTCTCCATCTGAAACGGGCGGACTTATAGTTCGCCCAATCAAAGGGGAAAGGGAATACAATGAAACGCAAACCGAACCTAAAATGGCTCCGGGGAGTTGACTGGGAAAAGGGGTCCCAAGGCGACCTTGCTGTTTTGATCGCAGGAGCCTGCCTCCTGCTCATTATCGCATCAATCGGATTTGATTCGCTATTGGAAGAAGAGGAAAAGCCTATGCCGGACTTCGCTCTGATCGAAAATATATCTGAACGGAAATCAGCGTTTTTTGAATACATGCTTCCGTTCGTAGAGGAGGCGAATTACGAGATTCTGAAGCAAAGGGACGAAATCAAGCGAATCCAGAGCGCGTTTCAACGGGGTGCTCGGATAAGTCGTCGAGACCGTGCCCGCATAGATGAGCTTCTGGAGGAGTACAAGTTTGATCCAGTAGAGGAATTGAGCGAAGAGACATTCCGCCATTTGCTGACCCGCGCGGATGAAATTCCTCCTTCGCTAGCGCTTTCTCAAGCTGCACTTGAAAGCGCGTGGGGAACTTCCCGATTCGCGAAGGAAGGCTTCAACCTTTTTGGAATGTGGTGCTACGAGCCTGGTTGTGGAGTCGTTCCCAACCGTCGTCCGAAAGGAAAGACCTACGAGGTGGTGAGATATGAATCACCCCGTGACTCGTTTCTTGCCTATTTCAGGAATTTGAACACGAATCGCTACTATTTGGAAATGAGGGCGATTCGCCGGGCCCATAGGAATCAGGATCTCGCAGTGAGCGGAATCGATTTGGCCGAAGGACTCGATCGCTATTCCCAAGAAGGCTATCGCTATATATCCAAAGTCAGAAGCCTCATTCATTCGAACCAGCTGACTCGCCTCGACTAGTTCGCGAGCGGGTTGCAGACAGGTATTTTTCATTAATTTCGCGTTGTTCGGAAGATTCTGTCGATTGGGAATTCGTTAGGTGATCACTCTGTTTCAATTCGTTTCGTGGAGCCCCTCCGGAAAGCGGGGCATTTTCGCAAGATTTTATCAGATCGCTACGAACCCTTTTGATCGAGTTGGGTCACAAGGCGAAATTGGTGTCAGATATTATCAATTGGGCAGTAAAGCACAGTGGATAATCGTTTCGCTAAAACGGGGTGGACAACGGGGTAAGCCCTCGTTTAAGGAAAATAGAGTTCGTTTAATCATGAATATTTACAAGGTACTACCGGATCTCAGCAACGAGCGCCAGATGCGCTTGTGGCAGCAGGGCCTGCGAAAGCAATGGTCTGCAGAAGATCTCAATTGGAACGCCCCGCGTCGCTTGGGAGGCGAGAAAATCAGAGATCAATTGGGGAGAGTCCTCACACCTGTGCTGACAGGAGAGCAATCCGCTTTGTATTCGGTTTCTGGTTTGATTCCGGTTTTAGGGCACCAGTCGCAGGTCCCCGCCCAGTTTTACCTGACAACGTGGGCGGTCGATGAGGCGCGTCATACGGAATTGTTCGCCCGCTTTTTTGGCAGGATTGATCGCGAGCCACTCTCAATCCGAAAGTTTCCCGCCGGTTTTCTCTTCCAAAGCCGAATTATTTCTAAAGACCCAAGCGAATGGCTGACCGGAGTGCTAGCGAGTGAATCGATGGCCCAAGTGGTTTCCCACGAGCTGAGAGATCTAGATTTAGACCCTGTGTTGAGCGAGATTTGCGCTGGCATTCTTGAAGACGAGGCGCGTCATTTGGGTTTTAACCACATCTATATCGAAGAGCAATTCAGGGACCTGTACAACGACGACCCCGAGGCCGCTGAGCAGAAGGCAGATAGCTTGAGGGAACGGATGAAGTTCGTATTGGAAGGCGTTCCGCCTATCATTGAGGCGATTCGAGAAGATATGAGCGATCTCGGCATTGATATGGACAAGGTGCAGGACATTTTGGATCGGGTTGCGCGCCATCGTTTAGACAAGGCAATCAACGGTGGAAAGGATCAGGCACTGGGCACCAAAACCCCAACGAAAGAACCGGAGATCGAAGCAGCCCTTCTGTGAGCAACCCAACAATCGAAGCTAGAAAAGCGCGACTCGTCGGTATCCCTCGGTTAAAGGATCCAGAGGGGTTTCCGCAAACCATTCCCGAAGTGCTTGCACGGACGGCGAATGACTTTTCAGATAAGGGAATCCAGATGGGAGACCGTTCGGGCCGTCACTTTGAACGCTGGAATTATGAAGCGCTGCTGGAGAATGCTCGCAGGTATTGCCGCAGCTGGCGTTCAGTCGGGGTCGAGAAAGGCGACCGGATCCTGATTTGCCAAAACACCTCGTGGGATTTTATTGGAGCCTGGCTCGGGGCAATTTTGATTGGGGCCCACCCGGCTGCGATCGCGCCGGCCGTCGGTGGGTTAAAGGGATCCAACCATTTTGCGGATCGACTGGAGACGTTTCGTTCAGTTATTGGCGCATCCAAACTCTTGATATCCGAACGAATGGCTCAGGACCTCAAAGAGGAACGGCCCGATTCGCTGGGAGCAATCGCGACAACGATTGAGGATTTAAAGAAAGAGACGGGGGGCGATTCGCGTATGGTCGAAGTGGCGCCAGACGATCTCGCGTTTCTCCAGTTCACGAGTGGAAGCACAGGCATGCCGAGAGCCGTGATGATCACCCACCGAATGGCTACTCACAATGCCTTCAGCATAAACGAAGGAATCTCGGGAGGAAGGAGGCCGACCATCGATGATTGGGACGGTTTGCATTCGTCTTGGTTGCCCATGCATCACGACATGGGATTGATCGGCTGTTTGCTTTTCGCAATTAGTTGCGGGATTGAGCTTAGCTTAATGAATCCAGCGACCTTCCTTTCCCGCCCACTAAGGTATTTGGAGACGGCTCATGGAAAACGGACATTGTTTTCAGGTCCAAATTTTGGATACCAATTTTGCGTGGACCGGCTGACTCGCGACGATGTGTCTGGACTGGACCTTTCGGGAGTTCGAGCGGCGATGACCGGTTCTGAGATGATAAGGCCAGAGACTATGCAAGCCTTCTGCGAACTGGTTTCAGAGACTGGATTCAGTCCGGATCGAATCATGCCATGCTATGGAATGGCGGAAGCTACGCTTGCGGTGACATTTGACCAGAAGGGAGAAGGGGTGAGGACGCGTTCGGTGCCCGGATCGTCGTCCATGGTCGTTGAGAATCAGGAAGTGGTGTGCGTAGGCGCTCCGGTGCCTGATT
Organism: Verrucomicrobiia bacterium; assembly: GCA_030424825.1. Classification (GTDB taxonomy): domain Bacteria; phylum Verrucomicrobiota; class Verrucomicrobiia; order Opitutales; family Opitutaceae; genus Pelagisphaera. Next base: position 746 of record JAUHWE010000071.1, on the reverse strand, counting down.
TGGAAGTGGTCATCGCTGATTCGTCGGGGAGGATTCTGAATGAGGATCAAGTGGGAGAGATTCAGGTTCGAGGACCGTCGGTGTTTAGCGGATACTATAAGAACGAAGAAGCTTCCGGCGAGTCATTGCGGGATGATTGGCTGAGAACGGGAGATCTCGGGTTTGTGTTTGACGGCGAGCTCTACATTGCGGGACGGTCGAAGGAGATTCTCGTGATTCGCGGAGACAATGTGATGCCTCATGAAATTGAGTGGCTTGCGGAGGAGGCGAGAGGCGAAAGCAAGAGCGCCGATCGAGTCGCTGCGTTTGCTGTAGCGAAGGAAAACGTTGGCGAGGAAATTGCCCTTGTGGTCGAGACCCACTTGACTGAGCCGCTCGAGCTGAAGCGTTTGGATCACGCGGTTCGTAGCCGGATTGGCCGTGGAATGTCGCTCCCCATAGCGGATTTGGTCTTCGTACGGCGTGGTAGAATTCCAAGGACCTCCAGTGGAAAAATCCAGCGAGGAAAAATTAAGCAGCAGTATCTAGCGGGCGAGGTCGAAAGGCTCGACTTGGAAGATTAGCAAATTTACTCGAAAGACGAATAAAACCAGAAATGAAGACGAAAAACGATGCCGTTTTAGATGTAGTAAGCTCCCTCGCTAAAGTCTCGAAAGACGAGCTCAAGCCGGAGACCGAATTGGTTGCCGACCTCGGAATCGATTCTCCCAAAGCCTTGCAGCTCCTTGTCGAACTGGAGGAGGCGT
>JAUHWE010000753.1 GCA_030424825.1 Verrucomicrobiia bacterium | reverse complement strand
GATCATCATTAAATTGATAAATGACACGATCACTCGGCACCGTCCGCTATACCGTTTCTCGAAAAACTCGGGCGAAGTGGCTAAGCGGAGACCCATATAAGTCCGGATGAAAAATGCCGCGAGCAATATGAAGCAGAATGCGCCTACCAATTGGAATCCGCCTGCAATGATTCCGACAGCGAAAGCCAGACCGGCCTGACCGACGAACTGCTGACTGGATATATTGGTCGCGAAAAGCGATGCGCCGATAAAGGGCCACTTCATGGTGCCGCCTGCTAAGAAAAATTCCCGTCCCCCTTTGGCCTGCCGTCGCGATATCCAAAGGCCTAGCCCAATGATGCCAATGAAGTAGAGGAGAATAATTAAAGAATCGATTACGCTGATTTTCACGGTGGCAAAGAAAGGACTGTGTAGAAGGGGTTACTGTAAACGAAATCGCTGTTCGCGTATCCAAAAGTAAGCGTAAACGCGATCAGCGATTGGGTCTACAGGATGCTCGTAATTTGAGGGGTGGTTTTAAGAATGGCTAGGCTTGATCTAGTTGATAGGCTTGAGTTGAACCGATTTCAAGAACATCGTGTAGTCTTTGCCAATCGATTCTGCGATTAAGGAAATCTGGTGTCTTCCGGGTTCGTGGAAACAATCGTGCCGACATCAAATGTTTTGAATAGCCAGAGATTGTTGTGTCGCTCCCCGGTATCCATGATCTGGCACTCGACTTGGAGAATGTCTCCCGTCCAGTCTGCCGTGCCTTTGACACTCTGCTTGTACCCGATTGCTTTATCCAGTTCCAATGTATGGTGGCTGATGGCCTGTTCGGTTTGCGTAGCGTATTCAATGACGCTAACATACTTTCCAGGCGAGCGGGTGAGAGGTGAGCAATTTCATAAGGGGTAATGAATCGCGTGTATCCATAAAAAATATGAAAGTAAACCAGTGGGGAACGTAGCAAAATTCAGTTTCGCAAGAAGTCGTTCTAGTCCAAGCCGGTTATTCCGGTTTCATCTGGCTGCAATTTGAGCAGGGGTTCGAATCGGTAATCAACTGGGTAGTCCTCGTTATTCCACAGCGTTCCAATGGGACGATTTTTTACTCCCATGGTTCGCTTGAGAAGTTCGGTGGTAAGTTCGGAGCGCACTTGGACGTATTGGGAGTCTTCGTAAAGATTGTCTATTTCATGTGGATCTTTCGCTAGATTGTAGAGCTCTCCGCGATCGTCTACATAGATGCTCAACTTCCAATCTCCTTTACGCAGCATCGAGCCTGGTCCTAGGCTCGTCGGAAGATGAGGCGCTTTGAGGCGCAATCCCGGAACGACTTCTTTAGCGGTTGGACCGCCACCGCCGGCTTCGCAGAGTATCGATTCCTTGCCTGAATAATCTCCTTGATCGAGGGATGGCAACCAAGAGGTTCCGACCATGGAAGGTGGACGACTAATGCCTAGAATGTCGAGGAGAGTAGGGGCCAGATCGATCTCTTCAGAGAGTCCCCTGAAAACATCTCCCGCCCAACGTCCGTCGGGATGCTTGAGGATGACCGGAATACGCGAAAGGGACTCGTAGAACACGGGTAATTTGTGGGACATCCGATAGTCGCCAAGTAGCTCGCCATGGTCAGAAAAAAAGAGTACGACCGTGCTTTTCGCCAACAACGTCTTGTCGAGCATATCAAGAATCCGACCGATGGAGTCATCAACATAGCGAATCTGTCCCATGTAGGTGGCGATAGCGCTTCTTAAATCGCTTTCGCTGCAGGTATCCATTTCAGAGTGACGCCTCCATATTTCGTTCCGATGGGGTTGTTTGTCGGAATCGTAGTGGTAAAACGATTCAGGAATGGGGATGTCGTCGGGATCGAAAAGACTCTTATAGGGTTCTGGGCACGTGTAAGCGGGATGGGGATCCTGATAATTGATCCAAGCACAGAATGGAGCTTCTGAGTTCCGCATGAAGGAGATCGTCTCGTCGGTAAGGCTGCTCGTTTTATTATAGGGGTGCGTTTCCTCTAGCTCGAATGAACTGAATGACTTAGCGTACTCGGGGTGACCGTCGTAGTTGCCAAGGCACACTTCGTGGCACTGGTCCCAAACCTCTCCGAGCTTGTGGTAGGTGAAAAGGTGATTCTTGCCGAACATCCCCGTGCGGTAACCTCTCTTCTTCAATGTTGTAACAAGGTTGGGCACTTCCGGGTCTATCGTAGACCAGTAGTTGCGGCAGCCATGTTCACCCACATAGGTGCTCGTAGCGAAGCTAACGCGACTTGGGGCGCAGAGAGGCGACTGGCAGTAGCAGTTCTCGAACCTCGCGCCCTCCGCCGCCAGCCGGTCGATGTGCCGGGTCTCAATGCTCGGATGCCCATAGCAGCTGAGGTAGTCTGACCGCAGCTGGTCA
>JAUHWE010000752.1 GCA_030424825.1 Verrucomicrobiia bacterium | reverse complement strand
TGGCTGCTGCTTTTAGCTGCCAGGAGTTCCTGCCAGTGAGTAACGCAGCTCTAGAGGGGGCGCACTTGGCGTTAGGCGTGTAGGCCCGATTGAACAGAAGCCCGTTCTTGGCGATGCGGTCGAATGCGGGTGTTTCCATCCACTCGCAACCGTAAGCGGACATGAATGGATAGGAAGCGTCATCCGCCAGACAGAATAGGATATTGGGACGTTGGGTCGCGTTGGGCATTGCAGGTCAGTTCGTTGATACCGTGTCTTATGGGCAACATCTAGCAAGGGGAGTCAACTATTCAATGAAGCGATTTTTCCAGAGAAAGCGTGAAGGAGTCCTTTCGATTTCGCATCGTCGGAGCTTCATAAAACACAGTATGGGGCGGTTCGACCAATCAAGATTTCAGGTCGCCGGGTGGAAGGCGCTAGTCTGCCAGATTGCAGGGCGCGTTGCTTGGCTGCCAAGCGGTAATCCGATTCCCTAATGCTTTTCAGGACTTGTTTTCGCAAATGGCTCTAGTTCCGCTTGAGTCCATGGGACCGTCCGGCCCTGAGCTTGGATGCGAAGCTGACCGATCTTTCCCGGTCCGATGGGATCGGCGTTATTGTCCCATTCCCTACGAATATAGGTTAATACAGAAGCGATGTCGGAGTTGCTCAGGGTAGCGAGTGGCGGCATGATGGGCTGTACATCTGGAGCCGCATATCTTTTGCCGCTGACAGTGATGGGACCGGTAAGTCCATGGAAAAGAACGCGGGCGAGGCGTTCTGGATTGCCCATGACCCAATCGGAACCTGCCAATGGAGGAGCTAGCAGTTGCATGCCTTGTCCGTCACTGCCATGGCAAGCGACACAGGAAGTGAGGTAGACCTGTCTTCCTCGAGCGAAGAGCGATTGCTCCTTTGGTGTGAGAGGTTGAACGTCTTCAATCGACGAATACCTAGGCACATGTCCTGGCCAGCTGAAGTAGTTTTGAATCGCTTTGTGGTGGTTCGCTGCCAGCGGTTTTTCGCTAAGGATGACGGGTGATCGGGAGAAGGCGGGGGCATGGATCTCGAGACCCGTCAGCACAGCCCTTTGCTTGTCACTGGGATTTTTAGAATCGAGTAGCGACAGCAACCTTTCAATGGCTCGAGGGATGCGCGACTTCCCTACTGCCTGGGAGAGTGATTCGATGAGAAAGGAAGTTCCGGAGTTAGTTTCTAGAGTGTCCGGAAGCTCTGCCCAAAGGGCGTGGAGGAAATCGGCTTCGCTGTCCGCGAGGCTGCTTAGGGTGGCATCACGAACAAGTGGATCGTCAAGGTGGTTTAGGGTAAGTCTTTTGAGTGTGCCAAAGCGCTTTGCCAGGGAGATATTGAGGTTTCCGAGAGTTAGGATGGATTGCAGCCTGAATTGAGAGGAAATTGATTCTTGCGCTCGCCTATCAATTTGCCGCGCAAGTACTGAGTGATCAATTCCTAGGGAATGAAGCACCCTTAGGCCAGCTGTTTGAATCGCCGGTGTTGCGTCGTCGAGCGTGTTGATCAGAGACTCAGGATGAGGCGCTCGTAGTCCTTCTAGAGTCCACAAGGCGTGTAGCCGGGCGAGCGGATCGTCGTTTTTCAATGCCATTATTCGAAGATCCGGAATGGCGACTTGCAGATCTTGCTCGACTAAATGCATTTGAGCCTGGTCCCTCCACCAGCCGCTCGGGTGGGTGAGGGATTCAACGAGCTTATTGGGCGACATGGTCGAGAAACTGGGACGTTCGGGTTGCTCGAAAGTCTCCGGAACGATGCGCCAGATACGTCCAAGATGAATCGGTGTATCCATTTTACGGGCAATGCTGATCTCTCGAAGATAGGGTGACATATGAACACCGTCTTGAACGATCCCGCGATACATGTCCGCAATGTAGAGGGCGCCGTCCGGTCCAGTAGCGATCCAGCAGGGACGAAAGCGTTCGTCCGATGAAGTAAGAAAATCGCGGTCCGGATAGGTGGATTGGCCAGTGATTTGATCCCCGAAATTCGATAGTTTGCTTCGCTTAATGAGATTTCCAACGGGCTCACAGACAAATGCATCGCCGGAAAACTCGGAAAAGAGATCGCCTCGATAAATGAGAGGAGCGCAGGCACTCGTAAATTCCTGAATGCGTCCTTGGTCGTCGAGCGCTCCTGGAATGTATCCGCGATTTGATGCCAAATTAGGTCGAATGGGGAAAACCGCATTGGTGGAGGTGATGCCAATGCTTAGACCGGTTGAAGGATTGTGGTTGGGATTGCGAGTTAAGGTGTTGGGCGGAACGAGATCTCCATGAAGTTGGGAATGGTTGTAATTGTAGATCAGTCTACCTAAGTCGTCTTGGCAAATGCCCCATTGGCCGCGGGCTTCCGTTTCGTCTCGTGTCCATTGGTCTCCCTCGCGA
>JAUHWE010000751.1 GCA_030424825.1 Verrucomicrobiia bacterium | reverse complement strand
GGCCCGCAAAGCGGAGGCCCAGCTGGAAATATTGCACGACGCTGCCCTCAAAGAAGAATCGTATTCAAAAAACTGATTTCTATAAGTGGGGATTCGTCGATCCCGGTTGTGCAGCGGAGTCGCCGGTGAACGCGAAGCGATAATCCCCAATGCGGTTAGGCCCGAGACGCAGTGACTCGTCTGATGCAAGCTTGTCGATGCGATCGCTGGTCGTGTGTTTCTTGTATTGAACGTTGGCGGAAAATTATAGCTCTACATCAAACCGTAGACGGGCGAAATAGGGAAAGCCCGTGTCGGGTACGGTTAGGGTGTAGGTCGTATAGCCGTTGCTGGTTTCACCCGGGACAGGACTCGGGCCGACGGACCAGGTTTTCAGATCAGTAGAGATTTCCGAGGAAATTGTCAGATCGAGAGCAATCGCGGGGATGGGGAAAGTTAACTGCCTGTTGGTGGTGGAGTCGGTAGTGAACACCACGTTGGTAAGGCTCTGGATGAGCCCATCAATCTTGTCGCCGTCCACAGCGTTAGGTTCATCGCCGATATTCGTAATGGGGAACTTGGTGGCGGGTAAGGCCGCGTATCGCGAATCGCGAGTCTCGGAAATATTGAAGCGCAAATTATAGGTGGAGTCGCCGTCGGGGTAGTTGTCATCGATTCCGGTAATGGTGATTTTCTGCTGTTTATTCCAATCGTCTTTTGTAAAAAGCAACGTATTAGAAGAGAGGATACCTTCCGTTGAACGCCTTCGAGGGAAACGAGTATGTCTACGGCGCCACCCTGTTCGGTTGTGTAGAGCTCATCGGATTTTTCGAACAACAGGCCATAGGGCCCATTGATATCGTCGTCATCGATTCCGATGGCGGCGTCGATTGTACCGATGAAGCCGTCTTGAGTTTCAAAGACGAGCTGAAGGAAAAAGTCGCGGGCGGAGTCGGTCTGGGCGTTGTCAATGGTTTCCACCTCGATATATTTGGTCTCGGAATCGTCAGCGGACCAAGTGATGCCTCCACTGTTGGTGATGAAGTCGACGCCATGAACAGCGGTGCCACCGACCAGGCCATAGTGGGCGTCGATGGGTCCATCGACATCGGGACGTTCGACTGGAATCATGCCCACGGTCCCTTCGCGGATGGTGAAGTCGGGTGTGTCGACCGGCATCGCTTTCTCCGGGTCGCTGATAAAGACAGCGCCGTTATTTCCGGTGATCATAAGTCGTCCGTCTTCGGTTACCGCCAGGTCTTGAAGGAAGGTGTTGTTGAGTTTAGTTTCGAAAGGGACCTGACCCCATGTTGAGCCATCGTCGTCGCTCACTAAGAGAAAGAAACGGTTGCGGCTTTGTGGATACGGAGTTACCCAGGACCCAATCGCAAACCAGCGGTCCCCAGCCTGGACTATGTCGTAGAGGTCTTCGTTGAGCCAAGGGCCAGTGTAGCCATAATCCATGTTAACGCGCACATCCCAAGTCATGCCTTCGTCGTCGCTGGTGAGGATCTCGTTCCCACCCATCAGAAATACTCGACCGGTTTTGCTCACAGCCATGCGCATAACATCGATGACCTTTTCAGTGGGATCTCCGGAAACATGGTCCAGACCCTCCGTGGTTTGAAGCACATCCGTAACGTTCCATGTTTCGCCATCGTCGTCGCTGTACAGTAGGCGATTGTCAAAGCTGGCGAAATTGTTGACCGGAACGAGGATACGACCCGAAAGGCATTGCACGATTTCGTTAGGGCCCTCGCCCCATATAGTATTCGCAACGCTGCTGTTCCAAGTCGCGCCGTCGTCGTCACTGTAGTAGAAAACGCCTTCGTTCTGAACGCTTCTGCCAACGGCTGGTACATGCAAGCGACCAGTCTGAGATTTGAGTAGGTGGCCGGCGCCGAGATTTTCACTGATCGGAAGTGATTCCCACGTTGCCCCGCCATCGCTACTGGTCAGGATCCCCGGGCTTCCACCGGAAAGCATCATGCGTCCGCTGCTGTCGACAACTAGTTCTCCGTAGCCGGAAAAATTGGTTAAGCGTTGTTGCCAGGAAAGTCCGTTGTCATGGCTGACCCAAAGCTCCCGATTGTAACCATCACGCGCATACACGATGCCATCGTAGTAGCCAAGTATCGTGAGATTTCCTCCAATGTCCTTGTCCCAAATCTTTTCCCAGGATGAGCCGGCAGTGGTGCTTTTCCAAACCGTCTCGCTGGACTCCACTGCGTAAACAGTTGAGTTCCCGGTCGTGGCGAAGGCTTGGCCAGATGCGTTGATCTCGTCGCTGACCAAAGAGAAACCGGGTCCCGCGCTACTTGTTGTCCAGACTCTGCCAGGGCGCGCCGCGATGATATTGTCTCCGGCTTTGGTGTAGAGTCCTCGGTAAGGTTCTTCGTAAGCAGTCCAGAGGCGCCCTCC
>JAUHWE010000070.1 GCA_030424825.1 Verrucomicrobiia bacterium | reverse complement strand
TGGCGTCCATTGTCTGGACGAACCTACCCTCCTCACAACCGGAAATCACGGAACGCTACGCCGCAAGCCAATCAGTGGTAGAGTTTGTCGACACGGATATTCCCGACGCGAGTCCGGTTGTGTACACGGACGAGATTTCAGGATGGACTGTTGTCTGGGTCGCCGAAATGGACCCGATCGTAGACGAGACCGGGTAAGTCTAATATTTTCTAGAAAATTTAGACGAATCCGCCGTGATTCGCCGTTTGCCTTATAGGCAAAAAGCTTTTCTGATGTCATCTGTTACTCCTCCATGAATCTCTCGCGAATCCTTAGTCTATCCTCCATTTTCCTGGCAGTCTACGTACACGCCCAGGAAACCACCGAGCTGAACAAGAACCTCTTCTTCGACAAACAAGTCGCTAAAGAGATGGCGATTCAATTTGAGATCGAAGAGGACTTATATCCCACACGCAGCTCATTTGAAATCGTCGACTTCGCGTTTCTCAGCAACGAAGCTGGCGAACGCTGGGCGCTCGCTGTCGTCTATAACAACGTCCGCGAACCACGAACGTTTACCGAGAACCAATTGATTGGCTTCTTCGCATCGGGAGAACATCGCAGTCCCCAGAAACTTTCGACACGAATCGAAGGCGGAAAATCCGAAACGATTATGATCCCTTTCGGGAAATCGAATATGCCGCTCGTCAAGTTAATGACACGTGGCTTTTAAGCCTGTGGGCGACGACCTCGGTTTGGTGCCAGAATGGGCGTTCCCAATTTGACCGAAACTCCAGCAACTCGATTTTCCAGACGCTTCGCCCCTACCGGTGTAACGGCCGTTCTCCAAACATAAACGCGTTCGAGAAGCTCCAATTTTTCTAGTTTCTGGAGACCGTCATCTGTTACGTGCGTATCCCGTAGATTAAGTGACTTAAGATTCTTCAGTCTCGAAACGTATTCCAATGCACGGTCATCAATCTCGGTGCGACTGAGATCCAAATATTCGATACTATTCAGATCCGCCAGCGACTCGAAGTCTTCGCTTCTGACCCTTGTTCTAGCCAAAGACAGCTTTTTCAACGAATCTTTCAACGCTACAAGCGCAGTGAAATCAAACTGTCCTGTCTCCAGTTCCGCATAGGTATAACTGACCTCAAACAAACTCGCATCGTGATTGACCGTATCAACTAGTAGGCCCGAATTTCGAAGCTCCGTAACAACCTCCAACGCGTCGCCCATAATCATATATTTTCGAGACGCATCAGGATCTGCACCCTCAAACTTCTGTTTAACTGCCGGATTTGGTTTGTGGGCAAAACCGTCACCAAACAAAGCTCCTTCCTCGATCCAGTTCTTTAGCAGTGTCTGTTCCGATTTTGACAGCCCCTTCCCTTTCTGTGGCATGTAGTCGGGATCCTCTTTAGGATAGGTTGTCATAATGAAAACTGAACTCTCGTTCGGCTTTCCGGGAACCAGAATCGCCCCATTTTTCCCGCCTGCTAGAATTCCCTCGGGAGAGTCCAGTCTCAGGTCGCCCTTCACTTTCTCTCCGTCGTGACACCGGTAGCACTTTTCTTCCAATAGAGGCTTAATATCCCGATCGAAATCAACCGCTGCATTGGCAAAGCATTTCAACCAAGCGAATACACTGAGAAAAAGAACGAATTGAGCTTTCATCCCCATGAAACGAAAAACCTCAGCCAAAAAGGCTCAATATGGGATTCCCTTTATCTGCTACTCGGAAGGGGCGACCACTCGATGAATAGATCGTTTTCTCTAGCGGCATCCCAAGTGCATAGGCGATTGTTGCATTGAAATCAGGCACTCCGACCTTGTCACCTTTTACAAACTTTCCCGTTGTATCCGTTTCTCCATACACTTGGCCTCCTCGAATCCCACCGCCCGCAAGCGCGCAGGAGAAGGCAGTCGGGGAATGGTCCCGCCCCTCGTTGTCGTTTATCTTCGGAGTACGGCCAAACTCAGTGGCCAAAACAACCATGGTTTCCTCAAGCATCCCGCGGTTGTCCAGATCGGCTAAAAGAGTGCCAAGCGCCTGATCCAGAATTAGTCCATTTTCCGAAACGCGCTCGAAATTATTGGTATGCGTATCCCATCCCCCTAGGGTAACCTCGACGAAACGAACATCGTGCTCCACGAGCCTCCTTGCCAAAAGACAGCCCTGACCGAAAGGATTTGCCCCATAAGCTTCGCGGATGTTCTTTGGTTCCTGATCGAGTTCAAACGCTTCCAAATCACGACTTTGCATCAGCTTAATCGCATCGTCATACATATCTGTATACGCACGCGTCTTCTTCTGATTGTACTTCCGATGAAACTCCGCATCGAAGGCGTTGGTCAGCATGACCGAATCTTGAAACTCCTTCTCGGTGCTTCCTCTGCGTATTTTGCTATTTTGCAACCCTGCTTCTGGGTTGCCAATCACGAGGGGCGCAAATTTTTGTTCGAAAAACCCGTTTCCCCCACCGGGGTTCGAACTTCCTATGTGCACAACTCCAGGCAGATTTGGATTTCGATGCCCGTCCATTTTTACCAACCAAGAGCCGATTCCCGGATGCACAATCGTGCCCCGTTTCGTATAGCTCGAATGCATGAAGTATCGACCTTCTTCATGAGCCCCCTGAGTCGAGCTCAAAGAACGAATAACAGCCAGCTTTTCTATCTGGCTGGCGATTTTAGGAAGATACTCACTTATCTGAATACCGGCTTCCTTCGTTCTAATCGCCTCGACCGGTCCCTTCACGCTTCTATCTAACTTCGGGTCGAATGTATCCAAATGACTCATGCCTCCCGCCATATACAAATAGATGACGCTTTTCGCTGTAGGTGCACGTGAGGGAGCAGGACCCGCAAAGGCGCTCGATCTTACTGCCAAAGGCATCAGCCCAACCCCAAGAAACGCTTTGGCAGAATAGGCCAAAAACTCTCTGCGGTCGGAATCGGGCAACTTCTTCAGAATTTCATTCATTTTACTCGCATTTTCATATCATCTGGAACTCCAAAGGTCGCCCTATTGAACAAATCGGAATTCCTGCGTATTCACCAGTGCAGACAACAGGAGCTGATAACCCCGATTTTTCTCACCCGATTGAAATTGGGTCCCAACTAACTCCCGTTCCTTCGTGCTTGGAAGCCGAGCGAAAAAGCTTTGGAAAATGATTTCCAACCTCTTTCGTCCATTCGTTTCTTTCTGCAGTTCGACATTCAATGCTGAATTCGGCTTCATCAACCAGTTAAGCGCCTCACCATTAAGTAGCCTCAGTGCTTGGGTGATTGATGCTTCTTCAGTAGAACTTTCAATAATTTCGCGATCTGATTGACCGAATTGCCTCAGGAAATGACCCGGGGGCGCCGGCGACACGACCTCTGACGCTCGAACCATGCTCGTCGGCATGCCACGCCACCTTGGGTCCCGCCTCATCGTTTTGAGCCTTTCCAAATCCTCTTTGTTGCTAGCCACATAACCGGCTCCCATCGAACCCGATTCCACTTGATAGAAAGCCTGCGTCATTCCGCTGGTATCTTCGCCATTCAGTTTAGCGAGCATGATTTCAGTCGCTTGGTTTTTCTGGGAACGCGTCTTCCGATACTCTTTACGAATTTCGCTTTTCTCCTTTTCCGTCGTGGCGCTTTGAAGGTTTTGTCGGTAGTTTTTCTCGTATTCGAGAAAGCGCGTTTCCAGATCCGTAAGGTGCTTTGCCAAACCATAGACGGTTGCGCTATCCAAATTTTCGAGACGCTCAACCCTGTCCTGCATCTGCTGCTCCCCTTCCCGCGCTTTCATTAACTGAGGCTCCACTCCCACGCGTTCGTCTAGATCTACCACGGCCAGAGTCAAAATCGAGTCCCACAATTGCTCCGCGGTCATCCGACGCAGGACCGGGCCTTGAAAATGGTAGGTCTCATCCGGTTGAGGAGAATCTGCTGAAACTTCGCTTTGGTAGGTACGCGTGTTTAAGATGGCCCGCAAAAAATGTTTCATATCAAATGCGCTATCTACCATGAGGGATTCCAGGAAACGCATGAGCTCTGGATTCGAAGGAACGGTATCGTCGGTCAAATTATCGACGGGTTCGATCAATCCGACCCCCATCACTTTCTTCCATAGTCGATTAGCTATCACCGTCGTAAAGCGAGGGTTCTTCTCCGAAGTCAGCCAGTCCGCATAGACCTCTCTTACATCGTCCTTTTTTCCGATGATGGCCTCTTCTCCAAAAGGCGTTTTGGGAGCGACCCTTTGGTTCGGACGACCGTTATGGTATTGATAGTCGTCTGGCAGTTTCAACTCCCGATCAACTTCAGCAGCTTGCGCTGTCATCGGAAGAATCAAGTCCCGCACCACTCTTCTTTGAGCACCTGAGGGTTGCGCCATCTTCCGTGCTTCCTCCCGAGTGTATCCTTCTCTCAATGACTTTTGAACCATAGCGCGTTGAATCTTTTGGAAATCTGGCGACAAGGGTACCTTTCCATACGGAAGCTGGGATTGCAGCCCAAAGGTGTAGGCTGCCATATGATAGTATTCTTTCTGTGTCCATTTGTCGAAGGGATGATCATGGCATTGGGCACACTGCATGCGTGTACCCAAAAACACCTGCGCGGTATTCGACATATTATCCAAAGGCATCCCCGCATCTCTCAAATAATAGCCGACCGCAGGATCATCCCAAACATAGCCCTCCGAGGTAATCATCTCCCGAACAAATTTGTCGTAAGGCAAATTCGAACGAAGACTGTCCTTTATCCAGTCCTGATAGGAAACCATGATGGTTCGACGACCTCTCGACTTAACCCTTAAGATGTCTGCCCAGTAGTTATAGTAAGAACTTACGTAGCCCTCCGACTCCAAGAGCTCATCGATCAGCAACGCCCGCTTGTCTTCGTTCTCTGATTCCAAAAACTTACGCAACTCTGAGTAGGTCGGGATTCGCCCGACAACGTCCAAATAGACTCTGCGAACAAAAATCTCATCGGAAACTGGAGGGTTTCGCTCCAATCCATGCGCTTTGAGATGTGTTTCGACCTGTTCGTCGATTTGACTCGTTGCACGATCAAGCGGCATGGATCCACCATTCGAATGGCCATCCGAAGCTCCCGCATTCGCCAGACCCAATAATAGAACAAGAGATGCCACAAAATTCATTAGTCGCGTTTTACGTTCTCTTGCATTCATGGACCATGTAGCTGAATTGGGATACCTTCCCTCTTTCAGGACCCGACACTCTCCAACGATATAACGACGCGAAGATCTGACAAGTTTCGAATATACTAGGAGTTTTTGATCAAAACGGCCTCAGCAGGCGATTTCTAATCCCTCAATCAAGACAATCTAAGTGTTCCCCTAGCTGAATTTGAGTACCACTAACCATTGAAGCAGGAGCCCTACGGCTTCATGCGATATCAATCGGTTTCTGGCCTTTCACTAGATCATCCAGCTGTTTCAGCTGAGTGAGAAAGAGCTCCACTTTATCAAGCGGAAGTGCACAGGGGCCGTCACATTTCGCCTTGTCAGGGTCTGGGTGGGTTTCCAGAAACAGTCCCGCAATCCCTGTCGCAAGCCCTGCCTTGGCCAAGTCGAACACTTGCTTTCTCCGTCCTCCTGCCGCCTCTGATTGGCCGCCAGGAATTTGCAACGAGTGAGTAACGTCAAAAATGATTGGATACTCGAGTTCTTTCATCAAACCGAATCCTAACATATCGACGACGAGATTATTGTATCCAAAACTGCTGCCACGTTCACAGAGCATAATTTTGTCGTTTCCTGCTTCCTCGATTTTCCGGGCAATATGCCCCATTTCGCGAGGAGCGAGAAACTCGGTTTGACGGCACAGGAACGCAGGAAGTTGAATAATATCGCACACGTCCGCGACAGGTTGAGCCTGGAAACTCTCATGCACATCGGTAATTACCGGTACGCCAAATTTCTCTTTCAATTCAGCCAGAATCTCCAGCCCTTTGTCCAGACCAGGTCCCCTATAGCTGTTAATCGATGACCGATTGGCTTTGTCAAAGGACGCCTTGAACACATAGGGAATTCCCAGTTTCGAAGTCACTCGTTTTAGTTCGGACGCAATTTCGAATGCCAATTCCTTGGATTCCAGGACATTCATTCCCGCTAAGAGCACAAACGGCTTCTCATTCCCACAAGGTATACCTGCAATATCGATCGTCTTACTCATTCACTCTTCTTTCACCAAGAAACCCACCGCGCAAAATAAAAATCTTTATGTGCTAAACGCAAAAGCGGCGTTGCACATAGCTACCTGTACCATTTTTGTTGCCGTCGTTTCTCGATTCTTTCTGTTTAAGAACACTCACAACCATCGCAGTCTCAGCCCACCCATCTTCCTTTGCAATACGCCGCCAATCACCGGCCTAGCTCGAAAAAACTGAATACCAATGTCAAAGCGTCGATTTTGCTGGATAGACCTGGAGATGACCGGGTTGGACCCGATCAAAGACCGGATTTTAGAAGCAGCTGTTATCGTAACAGACAAACAGCTGGAAGCCGTTTTTGAATGGGAAACGGCTGTGTTTCAAACTCCAGAAGTTCTGGAGGGCATGAACGACTGGTGCCAACACCATCATGCCGCGAGCGGACTGATTGATCGCGTTCCGGACGGGATAACTGAGGAGACGCTCGATACGCAATTATGCGAAATTGCAAAGAAGCACTTCAAGAAAAAGAATCCGGTCGTCATCTGTGGCAATTCCATTTCCCAGGACCGAAAATTCATAGACGCCCACCTTCCTCAATTTGCTTCAAGGCTTCATTATCGAATGCTCGATGTGTCCAGTTTCAAAATCGTTTTCCGAGAAATGCTGGGAAGGGAGTTCAAAAAAAACAATACGCACAGAGCGTTGGACGACATCAAGGAGTCCATTGCTGAGCTAAAGTACTACATGAGCTCCATAGACCCTTCCGGACTAGCATTGATCGACAACCCCCCTCCTCAATCGGTCACCGATTCGACCGAGGATTAGAAATGCCTCGGGTCTCTTGCTTCCCGTAGAATTTATTAATCTTTTCAGAGACATCGCGGTATCCGATGTCATTCGAATAAATCGCCTTGTACTGATGGATCGCGTCTTCCTTCCGGTCCAAGCGTTCGTAGCATTGCGCGAGCAGATAGAGGACCTCTTTCTTAAAATCATCGATTACCGTCAGATTTTCAGCCGGTTGCTTCAACTGCTCTAACGCGAGGTCGAATAGCTCCTTAGCCATAAAGCAACGACCGAGGAGCACCAGTGACTTCAGTCTTAAGCTGGGGCTTCTCTGCGAAATCTGAAATTGCTGGATCGCCTCGTCAACGCTACCGGTTTCGAAAAGATACCGCCCATACTTGTACCTTTGGCTGTAGTCGTTGGGAAACTGCTCTACCAATTTGCGGCTTTCTTCCAGTTTGAGCTTCAGGAGTTCGGTCTCAAGCTCTTCCAGTTGTCCTTCCGACCCTCCGTTTTCCGCGATTTCTCGTCTCAAATCAAACAACTCTCGCTCCACGCGGTTGACTTTCAATTCGCTTCTCAGTTGTCGAAGGGGAGCATCCGCTTCTGCTTCGGGCAACGCAAAGGCCTTGTCCAGCCACTCTAACGCCTCCTCATAGCGTTCCTGATTCATGAGCGATCGAACGAGTAGCTTGTAGTTGTCGACTTGCTGGGGATCTTTCTGGATCGCTTCGATTAAGTCGTCCGAGCGCTCCTCGCCCCCTCTCTCGTCCACGACCACCCGATTGGCTCGTTCCAGAGAATCCGCTTCGTCTTTATTCTTAAGCTTTGATCGAAAATCCTCTTCTTTGTCGGCCCATTTCCCTTGGTTAATGGAATGGGCGACGGAAGCCGATTTCACGAGTTCCTGTACGGCGCTGCTACCCGGTTTCAAACGCGTTAATCGTTCCGCGATGGTCAATGCCTTCTCCGTTGAACCCGCCTTGATTAGCGCTTCGCACAGACGCTCCATTTTGACAACATTGCTGGGATACCTATCGCAAATAAGCTCCAAGCAGTACGACTCCGTCTCGTTTAGTTCTAACGCTCGAGCTCCTCGAGCAACGAGCGAAAGCGCTTTAGCGCTGTACACGTTTTGATTGAGTACCTTTTCCCCAATCGACATAGCTTTTCCTGGATTTCCCTTTAGTACCAGATATCCCCTGAACAATAAAAGATTGCCAGCATAGCGGGCAAGCAGCGGTCCCAGACCCTTTCTACGATTGGCAAAGACTCTTCTTTGGGCTCTTCTCAAAAGGCGCCGCACTTCCAAGCAGCGAGGCTCTTCGTCCAGAAGCGAACAGCATATTTCTATCGTGTACTCGAAGTTGCCACGCGTCATCGCTAAACGCGCGTTTTCAATTTTCTTGCGATCCCTATCGCTCAAATCGTATTCAAGTAATTCTGACATTCCATGCAACTAACTCCTTAGCCGAGATCTTCGCAAACCGCTGCTTCCAGCCTTCGGATAGACTCGGAAGCTAAGTCAATGGTCTTAGCTTCGACAAGCAACCTTAACTTTGGTTCTGTGCCAGAATACCTCACTAGCAGTCGCCCTTCATCTCCAAATGAACTCTCAAGGTCTCTCATAGCCGAGCAGATGCTCGGGCACGCTTCTAACGGCTTCTTAGTGGTGACCGTAATTGCCCTCGTCTCCTGGGGGAAAGCACGATAGAAAGCGGCCAAATCCGCCAAGGATTGGCCTTTTTCCACAACGGTCTGCGCTACTTTCAAGGCAGAAAACAAGCCATCACCCGTCATCGAGAAGTCGCCTACCACTACATGTCCGGATTCCTCCCCACCTAACGAAAACCCTTCCCCGCTCATCAATCGAGAAACGAACTTGTCTCCAATACCAACCCTCCTCACCGAAATCCCTAAATGGGCTAAAGCGGAATCCAAACCTAGATTGCTCTGTAGAGTGCTTACCAGCGTGTTCCCTTTCAACTGTCCTAATTCCTTTAACCTGATAGCGAGCAATCCCAAAACCGCTTCGCCGGAAAGCTTTTCCCCATTGTGGTCAAAAGCTACCATCCGGTCCCCGTCTCCATCAAAGGCAAAACCCATATCGTACTCCTTCATCGAATACATTTTGGCCATTGACTGAGGGCATTCGCTTCCTACCCCGTCATTGATATTCGATCCGTTTGGATTGCACCCTACACTATCAACTTCGGCTCCTAGAGATTCAAAAACCCCCACCGCAATCGAACTCAAGGCTCCATTCGCGCAGTCTAAAGCGATCTTTTTGCCTGCCAAAAGTTTCGGATCGAATGCGCGATTCACCCGAGACACATAAAACTCGGTCTTTTCTAAGGACCCATCTTCGATAACGGGAAAATCCATTGATGCAGGCGCGTCGGCTTCGCCAACAGCGTTGTCCAGTTCCTGTTCAAAGGACTCAGACGGTTTTCTTCCTTTGGATTGAAAAAATTTAATTCCGTTGTCCTTACTTGGGTTGTGGGAAGCCGTAATCGAGCAGCCGGCCAAGGCGTTACCGAGCTCGACCACTTTGGCAATCGCTGGAGTGGGAGCGACTCCAATCGACTCAATGACACCTCCCTCAAATCTGAATCCGGCCCCTAAGGCAGCTAAGAGACTCGGACCGGATGCACGCGTATCTCTCCCCACTACCATGAGCGGAGCCGCCGTCTCGTGATGCTTCTTAAGAAGTCGTGCCACGGCAACACCCGCACGAAACGCGATTTTATCATTGAGGTTGGAACCGCCGTATTCACCACGTATCCCATCCGTTCCAAAGTATTTGAGAGCCATTACGATTTGTAGAATTCTTTCGCCTGTTCGATCTTATCCCGAACACTGCCGCCAACCAGCAGTTCCCGAGCTTCCTCGACTCCTTCCGCAATGTTCGCATGGCGCCCTGTTACGAAAAAAGCCGCTGCCGCATTAACCACGACTGAATCCTCCAAGGCTTTAGGGGCTTTTCCCTCTAGCAATCGATTCAGAATCAACAAATTTGTCTCTACGTCACCTCCTTCGAGATCCGCTAAAGGACCTGCGTCAATCCCCATGTCGCTCGGGAACCACCGGGCATCGACCTCCCGCAAGGAACCAAAACCTCGAGCGACATTTACACCGGCCGCGCTAAACTCGTCCATTCCTCCCTTATCTCCTAAATCACAATGGGCAATTAGGCCCGCTTTGAGGCCTAGTGAGTCCTGAGTGGCAGCCATCAGATTCACAACAGACTTGCTAAACACTCCCAGCAACTGAAAGGCAGGTTTGGCCGGATTAATTAGAGGCCCTAGAATATTGAACACCGTACGCTGTCCTTTCTCCGCCAAGGCCTGCCGCACGGGCACAATTTCCTTAAATGCCGGGTGAAAGGCGGGCGCGAACATGAAGCAAAAGCCCAACTCCTCCATCGATCGTTTGAGGACAGCGTCATCGGACGCGATATCAATGCCTATTGCCTCCAA
Source organism: Verrucomicrobiia bacterium (assembly GCA_030424825.1). Classification (GTDB taxonomy): domain Bacteria; phylum Verrucomicrobiota; class Verrucomicrobiia; order Opitutales; family Opitutaceae; genus Pelagisphaera. The sequence goes on along the minus strand of JAUHWE010000070.1, from coordinate 1,671 downwards.
CAGGTTGGAGCTTCCGCATTTCGAAGTGATCGACCGATTGCCATGCTTGAGAACCGGTATTCCCGCCGCAGCTACTATAAAGGTTACCGTAGTACTGATATTGAAGGTATGCTGCTTGTCACCCCCGGTCCCACAGACATCGATCGCCTCACCGCTCCACTGCTCCAAACCGGGGTTGCGAGCGAGCTCCCGATAGCGTTTAGCTAGTCCCGCCACTTCTTCGGGCGATTCTCCCTTTCGCGCGAGGAGCGTAAGAAAATCCGCTTTCTGCTTGGGATCTTCCTCCGCTGAGGCCAAGAGATCGGCCAGGGTCGTGGATTGGGCTTCCGTCAGGTTGCCTCCTTCTGAGACGATGGCTGAAAACTCCGCAAGTTTCATATAAAGAAAGGATTAAGCGCCTCAAATCGCAAAAACAATTCTAATCGTTTCCCCGCAATTCCAATCAAGCCGGACGCTGGATCCGCACGTTATCAATCAATGCCCATCGCAGATTGAATCGACCCGCAAAGCAAATTGCGCTTCAATCGGAAACTATTACTTGACGGCTCACAGGGCGACCATTATCAACCGCTCCTTTCATCGAAACACGCGCTAATTTAAGCATAGAATTTATTACAAATGGCCAACCCTAAACGCAAGCAGTCTAAACGCCGTAGTCGTCTCCGTCGCGGAGCCAATCGCTTCGAGGAGCCACAACTCGCAAAGGATCCTGTGGATGGCTCTGCGTTTCGTCCGCATCGCGTGAATCCAAACAACGGAATGTACCGCGGTCGCCAAGTGACCGATGTCTCCGTCTAAATTCCGACCTGTGAAGCGGAGCCAATCCGCTCACTCCAATCGAAAGTCCATAGGATAATGGAGGTTCAGGCCAAAGCCTGCATCGCTGTGGATGCTATGGGCGCTGACAAGGGCCCGTCCGAGATCGTCGCTGCCGTACGACTCGCTCTGGACGCCTTTCCTGACATCGCTCCGATCATTCTGGTAGGACAAGAGCCAGTCTTGACGCCGCTCGTTAAAGAGGCCGGCCTTGAATCGCATCCAAAACTCAGAATTATCCACGCCTCCCAAATCGTCGACATGGACGACAAACCGCTTCAGGCAATGAAGCAAAAGCGGGACTCGAGCATGGCTCGATCAATCGAATTGGTAAAGGATGGAGAGGCCGCCGTTGTTGTGAGCTGCGGGAATACCGGGACGCTGATGGCTAGCGGAACCATCCGCCTGAGGACGATGGAAGGGGTGGAGCGTCCTGCCCTGGCCACAGTGATGCCACGTCAGAAGGGTCATTTCGTACTGATCGACGCCGGTGCAAACCCGCTCGCGAAGGCCGAGCATCTCGTTCACAACGCAGTGCTTGGGAGCGACTACTGCAAGCATGTCCTCGGAAACCAAAGCCCTCGAGTCGGTCTTATGACGATCGGTACCGAGGAAGGCAAAGGCAACGAGACCACCAACGCCGCCAACCAGCTTCTCAAAAAGATTCCGGACATCATCAACTACCACGGACCCATTGAAGGGTTCCAGCTTTTCGAAGATGTCGTTGACGTTGTGGTCTGTGACGGATTCACCGGCAATGTCGTGCTGAAAACCTGCGAATCGCTCTTCAAATGCCTATTCAAGGACTTCCTCGGGGGCGAAATAAAGCGCAATCCCATTCGGCAGTTCGGCTAC
>JAUHWE010000750.1 GCA_030424825.1 Verrucomicrobiia bacterium | reverse complement strand
AACTGTGGTTCGCCACCTTGCTCTCATGGACCGTTATAATTTGCGAGCTGATCCTTGCCGTCCTCTTCTTCCATCCACCCTGGCGTAAGCTGGGCGTCTGGCTGGCGCTCGCGATGCACCTTGGCTTTTTAGTCATCGTAGGCAGACGCCCATTTGGGCATTTTACCGAAGATATTCTCATCGCCATGCTCGTATTTCTAAACTGGCCTCGAGAAGCGATGGTTCTGACCGTGCGAGATTCTATGTTGAAGCCTCTTCGCTTGATCTTCCAATGGATCAACTGGGACTCGCAGTTCGTCCTCAAGCACACACTCAGTCCCGATTCTCCGTGGCTCACTCTTGAAATCGACCATCAAGTCCGACGCAACATGGGTGCTCTCGGATACTTCATTCAGCATAGTGCGGGTACTTACGTCTACCTTTTCCTCGCGTTCAACGGTATCGCCTACCTTCTCACCCTCTAACCCCAATGACTGACCCATCCGTAGCGACAGTTGATTCCCGGCCTATATCATGCAAACAAGAATATCCGATTCCTTAGAAGACACGCGATGGGACGATTTTCTGGAATCGCGTAATGGCGGACACTACCAGCAATCCAGCATCTGGGCCCAATACAAAGCAAGCCAGGGCTGGTCCTGCATACGCGTGGTATTCGAAGAAGAGAATGAAATCGTGGGCGGTTACCAATTGCTATGGAAGCAAACCCGACGAGGTAAAGTGGCCTACGTATCAAAGGGCCCCGTCATTCCATGCCAGTCCGCAAACCGCATTCGGGCAACACTAGATTCAATCAAGAAAATCATATCCGATAATCGAATACTAGCTGCAATCGTGCAAGGTCCCGACGACTCCCACTCCCGACTGATCGAGGAGATGGAACAAGCAAAACTGGCCCAATGTGCCAGCCTCGGAATTGTCGACAGCACGATTCTAATAGACGTCACGAGGAGCCGGGACGAGATTTTGGCTTCAATGCGAAGCAGTGCCCGCAGCACCCGGAACAAAGCGTTGCGGAGTGGCTTGACGTTCCGACACGGCGACTCTCACGACTTACCCGTATTTTTCGATTTGATGAAACGCACCTGCGAGCGACAAAAGACCAACCCGCAACCGCATAGCCTGGATTCTCTCACCGCAGCCTGGAACGCCCTAAACACTCGCTCACCCAAAGCTTCGCTCCAATTCGTCGAACACAAGGGCAAGATCCTATGCGGCGCATTTCTCATTAATTTTAGCGACCGAACGACCATCTACAAAGTCGGATGGGACGGGGCTCGCCGAGAATTCCAACCCAATCCGCTTCTTTTTTCGGAAATCCTTCTACACGCAGCAGAAGGAAAGGCGAAAGTCGTCGACTTCGCGACCTTTGATAGGGATCTAGCTCATTCGATCCTCAAGCGAATACCCGTCAGTCCGGAGTTGCTAAAACGGCGGGACTTCTACAAGTCCGCCTACGGCGGAATTCCTCAATTGCTTCCTACTGCACGCATTTGGATACGAAACCCAGCGATTCGGTTTTTCTTCAATCAGTCGATAAAAGTGCCAGCGATCTCTGCTATTATACGAAAGTCAATCGCTTGAATGTCGACCGAAATGGAAGCCACTATTCTGCCAGAAGATCAATTCCCGCAATGGGATGCTTTCATCGCGTCGCATCCGATTGGCACCATCTACCACAGCTCAGAATGGAAGCGTAGCCTTGAAGCTGCGTTTTCGCATATTAAGGGTCAATTCATCGCCATCGTCTCTCCCGAAGAAGACACTATTGTCGCGGGCATCCCTATATACCGCGTTCAAAGTCGGCTACTTGGCAATCGACTCGTGTGCGTCCCCTATGCCACTTGGTGCGATCCGCTTTATTCCGAAGTCGAACATCTCCCGATCCTCCTGAAAAAGATTAGAGAGTTAGCGAAAGCCACAAATTCGAAGTACATTGAAATACGCTGTTTAAAAGGAATCCGCTTCTCTCACTCGAAACACGGAAACGCATTCCGACCGGCATCGCTCCACCATTGGATGGATTTGAAGCCCGGACCAGATGCGATTTGGAAGGGCCTCCCGCACAATTCAATACGGCGGCTGATTAATAGGGCCGCCAAAAATGGAGTGATCATATCGTCACACTCGGACAAAGACTCGATTGAGGAGTTCTACGCCTGCCTCGTCGACTCACGAAAACGGCTAGGACTCCCAATGATTCCCAAAGAATATTTTCGATCTCTCCACGACTCGATTTCCGAAGGTTCGCTTCGAGTTTTTATCGCTCGAAAAGGTCTCCAAACGCTGGCTGCCGCTCTATTTTTAATGCGAAACGGTATCTGCCATCTTGAGTTTACTGGAGAATTCACCGGCACGAAACAGCCAGGCACCCTACACTTACTAAAATGGGAGGTGATCCGTATCGCCT
>JAUHWE010000069.1 GCA_030424825.1 Verrucomicrobiia bacterium | reverse complement strand
CTCCCTATGAGGTCCTTTACCAATGGAGGAGGGATGGTGTTCCAGTCGAGGGAGCGAACGGGTCTGCATATTTGGTTGAGCAAGTGGTCCCTTCAGACGAAGGAAATTACGATGTGGAGATGTCCAGCGGTTCAGAGGTTCTCGTAAGCGATCCGGCTCGATTAGAAGTCTACCAGAATCTAGGCGAGCATCTTGGGACGAAATTTATAGATATTTCTACAATTGGGGATGGTTGGGAAATCTCCGAGGAGCAGGCAATCGAGGGATCAACTTCGCTGAAAAGCAAGCTCTACGCAGATGGAGACGAATCGGAAATCGTTTTGAAGGTTTGGAGTCATTTGAATGGAGAAATTTCTTACGACATTCTTTTACTGACCGGTGTTAGTTCCGGTGGTAAATTGCACGACGTTGGCGGCACTGTCGAAAATGTGGTTGATCCCGACACGGATCGTGTTTGGTCACGAATTACACGAAACCTGGTTCCAGGGTGGAGTGAAATCCGAATTCCCTATGAAATAGAGGGTGTGGCGGAGCCAGAATTCGATGGATTGTGGATAGACAATATAACGACTTCGATTCATCGGTTCGATCGATTTGAATTTTGGTATGCGGTTGAGTTCGATATATCTATATTCGATGCGCTGGAAAATGACTATTCGCAAGAGGATCCCGATGGGGACGGTCTCGTTAATTTTCTAGAATATGCCGTTGGATCGGACCCTCTCGTCGCCAACTCGCTTCCGGACATAGACCTGTACCGAGACAGTAGTGACGCGTTGCATCTTGAATTCTCCATTTATCGGGCTTTTGGCAATACGGACATTGTTTATGCGTTCGAGATCAGCGACGATTTGAATGAGTGGTACTTTTGGAGCGATCTCGAATTCGAACGACTGAATGAGGGAGAGGTCAATGAATCCGCAATTCTGAGCGCAACAATTCCGAGCCATTTGGGAGCTTCCAAGTATGTCCGACTTACGGTGGTTCGAAAAAGCGATAAATAAGCGACGTGGACTAGATTCGAAAGGTGTGATTCGAGTGAATTTCCAACCTTGTCTCGTCCCTTAGAATATATTGTGGTTGATTGACACTTCATGATTTAGGCTAATGGTTGCCGATTGGAACGATTCATTGTGTTTCGAATACCTCATGTTCAACGAGATCAAAAATTTCCAAAGGACCGACTTTTCAACGAGTATTCCCTTCCGTATTACGGACCATAATTATGGGGACCATGTCGCAAACAATGTATTCGTCGAGTATCTGCACGAGGGAAGGGTCCAGTTTCTCAATTCATTGGGCTACTCGGAAAAAGATTTGGAAGGCGTGGCTCTGACTTTGTCAGAACTTTGCGTCAAATACACGAAGCAGGCATTCTATCCGGATACGCTGAGGATTGAGATTTCTGCGACGCATTTTCGGCCGACTCGGTTCGATCTGTTCTATCGGGGGTATGGGCAGTCGGGGGACTTGTTTGTGTTGGCTCGGACGGAAATGGCGGCGATAGATGTCAGCACCGGGAAACCCATTCGAATGCCGGAAGCGTTTGCGAAGCGGATAGCGGGTTAGGAGATTGGGGCTTAGCTCCGTGAGTTGAGCATTTGTTGTAGGAGTCCTGATTTGTCGGGCCGGTTCATCGGCATCGAGTTTCGCGGTGTAAGACCGCTCCTACGTAATCGCTAATGACCTCTGTTGGGTTTCCAATAGTCGGTCCCTGCCGGTTTGCCTACTCGGTGTTGAACCGCTTGTCCCAGTCGTAGGCCCGATCGGTTACATGGCTCTCCATACGGCGGATACGGTTCTCGAGGGAGTCGAACTTTGCTTTGAATTGCCTGAGTCCGACTTTTCTCGAGCTTGTGTTGCCTCCCTCGAAAATGATGTTCTTCGACCGATTGAGCGAGCTCTCGATCGGCTCGAGTTTTAACACGAGAGCGAGAACGAGGTAGATGAGTCCAGTGGGAAAGAACAAGGTGATTGCGAATGCGGCTATGAATCCGAGTCGTATCCAAAAAAGCGATAGGTCGAAGGTTTCAGCGATTCCGCGGCAAACGCCAAAGATGACTCCGTTCCGCGATCGATATAGTTTTTGTGTCATTTATATGAAATTGGGTTATCTGCGTTTTTCCATGAGAATGGTTTCAAGCGCTTCTATGCGTTTTTCCATCCGTTCGAGACCTTTGTGGAGGTCGTTGAGCATATCGGTTTCTTCCTTGTCCAATTCATTTCCTCGAGTGGCATTCATTTTATCCTTCTGCTTGTGATAAGATAGCAAGGAGCCGCAGATCACGGGCAGTCCGACAACTATGAATGCTAGTGCTAGGACAAAGATGAATGGCGATTCCATGGGTGAGGCGAATTAGAAATTTCCGTAGATTGTTTTGATCTAGCTAGTGGCTTCTTTCTTATCCTCCAGTGTCTCTTTGAGAGCTGCAAGCTCTTCTTCGAGCTCGTCATCCCTGGTGAGGCTGGCGATCTCGTCTTCTAAATTGGTTTTGGGTTTTACGTTTACCAAGTCGGCTTCCGCTTCCATCCGGTCGATCCTTCCTTCGAGCGCCTCAAATCGGGCAAATGCGTCGGTGTTGGTGACCTTGCGGATTGTGGTCTGAGCTTGATGGCGCTGCTGGGCTTGGGCGTGGCGATGGATGAGGGCTTTATGTTTGTCGCGAGCGATGGCTAGTTTGCTTTCTAGCTCCTGCATATCGCGCTTGTACTGGGCGACTACCTCGTCGAGTTGGTCGTTCTCGCTGGTGAGGCGTTCGATTTCGGCGAGAAAGCGCCGTTTCTCGACGAGGGCCTCCCGGGCGAGATCGTCTCTTCCTTTATTGATAGCAAGTGTCGCTCTCGCTTCCCAACTGTCGGCGTGGTTGCTCGCTCGGCTGAGCGCTCTGCTGACGCTTGCCTTGTTGGCCATGACTCCGGCGCAGGTAGCTTTTAACTCAACCAGGGTGTCTTCCATTTCCTGGATCATCTGCTTGATGAGCTTCTCTGGATTTTCTGCCTTATCCAGCATCGCGTTGATGTTGGAGCTAACTATGTCTTTGAATCGTGTAAATATTCCCATGTCGATTTTTCTAAATTTTTAAGTTCGGAATCCTTTTACCACATAGCGTGCCAGAATTTTCGAGTATTCTTAAGTTGTTGATTACCAGAGACAAAAAGTTTCAAATTTGTTTTTAGAGAACAATAGTATTGCGAATAATGAAATAAAAAACCAAATAGTGGTTAAATAAACCATGGAATTTGTACAAGAATCAGAACGCTATCAGCCTCGTAATCTACCCGATGCCATAGGCATTTCGGAAGCGTTCCTCGAGTTCCAAGAGAATCTGTCGCGAGTAGCTAAAGTGGACCGTCCTGTCTTGATCATTGGTGAGCGGGGTACGGGCAAGGAACTGGCGGCCAGTCGGCTTCACTTTCTTTCGAGTCGATGGGAGGGCCCATTGGTGGCGTTGAATTGCGCGGCCTTGTCGGAATCGGTTTTGGAGTCAGAGTTGTTTGGACACGAGAAGGGTGCCTTTACCGGCGCGAGTGAGCGCCGCTTGGGTCGGTTTGAGCTTGCGGAAAGCGGTACCTTGTTCCTCGACGAGATTGGGCTGGTTTCCATACCGATCCAGGAAAAGATCCTGCGAGCGGTCGAGTATCGGTCGTTCGAGCGACTGGGAAGTTCGGACTCGATTCAAGTAGATGCACGAATCATTGGGGCGACTAACGCGGATCTGCCTTCTATGGTTAAAGCGGGCAAGTTTAAAGACGATCTGCTGGATCGGCTGTCTTTCGAAGTCTTGTATTTGCCTCCCTTGCGTGCCCGCAAGGAGGATATCCTGTATTTAGCTCGCCATTTCGCGGCGCAAATGGGTCATGAACTCGGACGTGAGGAACCACCCCGTTTCTCGGCCAGCGCTCAAAGGAAAATCGAGCGGTACAGTTGGCCCGGTAATATTCGCGAATTGAAGAACGTGGTAGAGCGATCCGTTTACCGCAGTGGTGACGACGTTATCAGGGAGGTTGAATTCAACCCTTTTTCCAATCCTTTTGAGAATCAGGATCCCATCCCGAAAGAAGGGGAGGCCAGTGATGAAGCGGAGACGAAAGGGCAACCGTTGCTCGAAGAGATTCGGTCCCTTGAAATTCGGCGATTGCAGGAAGCGCTTTCTGAGTGCCGCAACAAGCAAACGGCGGCTGCGGAACATCTCGGTCTGAGCTATCATCAGTTTCGAACCCTGTATCGAAAGTACAAGGACGAGATATGAGCCCAGTGCCAGTGGCTCGGCCGATTCGGATGGTATCGGTTTCTAGTCGATCAAGTGCAGCTTGTTGGGCAGTTCGTTTTTGTCATCGTCTTCTATGGGGAAGTGGTGGGCGAGGAGTTCTCCGGCGCGTCGGATTCCCGAGCAAAGCCCCTCGGCTGCGTTCCCCTGTTTGAAACCGCTAATAACCATGTCTCGAATCTCTTCCCAATCGCTGGGGGAAAGCTTTTCGTTGATAGAATCGTCGCCGACGACCTGAACGCGATGTTCGTAAAGAGATATGTAAATGAGGATCCCCGTGCTGTTCGCGGTGTTGCGAATTTTGAGTCTCTGAAACGTTTCGCGAGCCTGACTTTCAACCTCCTCTGCCATTTCGCGTTGGGTAATGAAGGGAAGGCGCAAGAAGGTTAGTCTACTGGCTAACGCAATTCCGATCGCGAAAGCGATCACGAGAACCAAAATGACAATCGGAAATGATGAATTGAGGAGCGATGGTTCTCCCCAGGCTTCGCCAAAGCTAGTGAATCGTTGGATACTGTTCCAGGTCGCGAAAAGAGCCAGCAAGGCGAAGAAAAACGCGAACACGTCTTCGGCTCGGTCATAGCGTCCTGATGAACTCGCGACAACTGGGACTACTTCTGCGGAAGTGGCTCTCTCGACTTCACCAATAGCGGCTTCGATCGCTTTGATCTCTTGGCTGTTAAATTGTCTCGTTGCTTTTTTCATACCGCTACCACGATCCGCTCGCTCCGCCTCCACCCGATGAGCCACCACCGAATCCACCTCCCGACCCCGATGAGGAGTTTCGGGCCATAAAAACAAGAAGGGCGCCGAGACCAATGATGAGTGCCCACGCCCATCCGCTTCGACCGGTCCGGAACAGATTGATGATGATCCCGACAATGAGGAGGACGAGTAGCAGAAATGCCGGAAGGTGCCACCAAGGTACCTTGGGTTTCGGCAACCCAAGTCCACGGGCCATTGCGTCGAGGCCCTTTACGCCTTCAATAATCCCTCCGGCATAGTCCCCTCGTTTGAATTGTGGAACGATCAGCGTATCCATGATTCGCTGTGCCTGATAGTCGTAATCATTGCCCCAGCCAGTGCCGAGTTCGATTCTCGCTTTCCGGTCGCCTAGGGAAATGAGTAGCAGTATCCCGAAGTTTCGCTCTTGTGAGCCGATCCCCCAATGGTCAAACAAGGCTGTGGCATACCGTTCAATCGTTAAAGCCTCATGGTACGAAAGCGAAGGGATGGTAACGACGAAAAGTGGAATCTTCTCTTCTTTGAGCAATGCGGCGGCGACTCCGTCGATTTCCTTACCGGTATCGACAGCAATAAGATCCGCCTCATCTACGTAGTAGTGTTTTGACGATGGTTTGTCGGGAAATGTTGCCCCAGATAAATGGATCGTCCCGAGGAGTAGCAACAGGGAGAGTGATCTGAAGTATTGGGATGGTTGCACTAGAAAACAGTTCGGGTTTGGAGAATGACTTTGAGGGGAATTAGAGAATCGACTTGAAAATTGAAGGCTCAAGTTGAAAATTGAAGCATGAATCCTTACTTTGGGCCGAAGCATGTACGGATCCTTTTAAGGAGACTGGTATGTGCTTGCTGCTTGGTAGCGGCCCAACAGGTACTCGTCGGACAGCAGGAAGTCGAGGATTATGATATAATCGCTTCCGATGAACTCTTCCAAGAAGCGGCGGAAATCATTCGTAGCGGTACCTCTTCCCGAAATTTGCGGATTGCGGCGGATTTGATGAAAAAGGCAGCAGTTGCGGGAAATCCTCGGGCCCAATATCAACTGGGTTTGTTTTACGAGTCCGGGCTAGGGGTTAGAAGAAGCCCGAAGATGGCGATGAAGTGGTTTAATGCGTCCTCCGGGCATCGATATCCGTCGGCGATGTACCGAGTGGCAATCGCTAGCATGTACGGAGATGGGCTGGCGCTGGATAGGGAAAAGGCCAAGGAGCTTTTTTCCCAGATTGTCAGCCCAACGATTGCACTGTGGATTGACGTTGAGGAATATGGGGTGAATCGGCGGTTAAAAGCGGAATCCGCATTCTATCTCGCTTTGATTGATGTAATGGCGTTTGGAGTTGACGGCAATGATTCTCAGAAATCGCGAGCGGTGGAATTGTTGGAAAAGGCCTCTCGGGCCGGTAGCGAAAATGCAACCGTGTATCTAGCTATGGAATACATTGTCGGGAACATCGTTGAAGCAGATCTAGTTAAGGGGAAAGAGTACCTCGAGCGGTATCACTTGATGTTGTCGGATGCCTCTCGGCGATTGTTTGAGGGAGTCATCCTTGGAGAAGGGCGGGTGATGACCGGATTGGGAAACCGAGACAGGAACCCGGGGGATGTCATCAACGCCTACTTGCATGAGATGATATACCGATCGATTTACCAGGCAGCTGTAATGTTGTTGAACGAAATTGGGGAAGAAACGGTTGAAGGCGTGGGTACGGTGCTGGATATGCTGCAGATTGCGGTGGATGGTGGTTTCGTCGAGGCGAAAGGATTGCTGGGGATTCTGTACTGTATCAGTAGTGAACCTTGGCGAAACTATGACAAAGGATATGAGTACTTAAGTGAGGCAGCAGGTCGAGACCCTCGACTGGCTGAGTACAACCTGGGAGTGCTCTTTTGGAGGGGGCTTGGCGTTGAAGAGGACCGAGACGTCGCCCATTCCCATTTTCTTCGAGCGAGCGTCGCGGGTGTTTATGCGGCTCAACTCGTTCTCGATGGTGACTTGGAACCAGTCTTGATGCAATCCAAGGATTTGCTCGAATTGTGCTTAGAAGGCCGAAAAGAGCGGGACCCAAGAGCTCTGTACAGCTATACCGTTCGGGAGGAGCTGGGTTGGGGCGTGTCTCGAGTGACCTATGAGTATACGCTTTTTGACAATTACATGAAAGTCGCAAGGATGGGGAACGCGGCAGCGATGGCGGAAGTGGGGGAGCGGTTCTTCCGGGGAAGGGGAACGGCTAGGGATGATGCGAAGGCGCTCGATTGGCTTACTCGCGGGACTGAGCAACCTAAGGCATTATTCCGCCTAGGGTATATGTACCAGAACGGGTTGGGGGTGAGCGTGGATTTAGAAAAGGCGTTTGATTTCTACCAACGAAGTTCGGACAAAGGGCATGTGATTGCGAAAAGCAATTTGGCGAGCATGTACTATAATGGAGAATACGTAGAAAAGGATCCAGCCATGGCGGTAAGTTTGTGGAAGGATTCCACGGATGCTGGTTATGGGATGGCGTTTGGTAATTTGGGGGTCGCCTACCACTTTGGAAAAGGTGTGGAGAAAAATATGGAGAAAGCGGTAGAAATGTATTCGAAAGCAGCGGAACTGGGAAATATCAATGCGGCAAAAACTCTCGTTAAGCTGTTTGAGCTCGGAAAGGAGGTTGATAAGAATCTGGCGGAATCAACTTATTGGATGGAAAAAGCGGGAGAGGCAGGTGACTCCTATTTCATGCTTACAGTTGCCAAACGGTATCAAGAAGGCAAAGTGGTACCGGAGGACTACGCTAAAGCTTTGTATTGGGCTAGCAGTTACTTGAGGGCAAGTGGTGCAAAACCGATCAGGAGTGAATACAATGCCTATTTGGTTATAGCCGATGCGTTGGCGACTCCGGACTGGTTCGGCTATGATCCGAAGGCTGCAAGAAAGATGTATCGGGATTTAGAACGATTTGGATGGTGGGATTCGCAGTTTATGCTGGCAAAGCACTACAAGTCCGGGGCACTAGGCGATAAAGTGAAGAATAACGCATTTAGCCTGTTTGCAAAAATCACGAAAAACTTGAAGCCAGGTGATCCATTCTACTCGGAAAGCGCCTATGAGCTGTCCCGGTGTTACGAAGAGGGAGATAGCCAAAGATGCGGGAAATGCCATTGCTTGCTACGAACTGGGTATTTCCTATTATGAAGGGAAGGGAGTGGATGAAGATGAGGGCGAAGCGGTACGGCTTATGGAGAAGTCATCATCATATGGATACCAGCGTGCCCATTTTTGGCTTGCTGAGTATTTCTTAGAGAAAGACTTGGAGTCGCCCAACGCGAAGATAGCGGTAGAATGGCTCAAAAAGAAGGCCCGTGATGGCAATTCGAAGGCTCGAGCGATTTTGCGAGAGTTTGATATTAAATGGAATGAGCCTTTTCCAAACAAGCGTGAGGATAAAATGGAAGAAGGAGACCCCTATTGGAATCTGCAGGCGGCTTGAGAAAACGCTGTCGTTGGATTTTTTGAGTGGAGAGATCCCTGGCAAAAGTATCCGCTTTCCAGCCTACTTCCAAGGCGGTGTCTCTGGGAGGCAGGCTTCGAATTCGTCTTCCAGCTGTTTCTCGTATTCACCCGCGTAGGTTCCGGCAAAGAAGCGGTCGAGGGCTTCGTCGTGGAAGCGTTGCCAGCTCTGCTCTTCGGATCCCGGGTTGATGGGGTAGAAGAGGGCACCGTTGGCCTTCGCGGCCTTGCGGTCACCGGGAGCGTCGCCAATCATGAGAATTTTGTCGCTGGGGTACTTGTCCTTGGCCGCCATCTCGAGATGCTGGACTTTAGTGCCACGCTCTTGGCCGGCAATGACCGAGACAAATTCCCGAATGCCATGTTCTTCCCATTCCCGCTCGAGGGCGTCGACAGGGGTCTGTGAAATACACATGGCGTCGGCTTTTTCGCGGATTTTAATGAGCGACTCGCGTACTAGAGGGAAAGGGGGCACTCCATGGACGATGTCTTTAACGGAGTCGTTCACGCCGTCGGACCAGGTCTTGACTGGAGCGAGAGCGGTGTTGCCGCCAGCGACCTCCGCGTTTAGAGTGGCGTTTCCCAGTTTGGTTTCACGGCTCATCCATTCTTCGAGGGCAGAAAGGTCAGGCAGCTTTACATTGCGCGCGTGAACCTCTGGGCGTTCACTGAGAAACTGAATCGCCGAGGTGAGGGCGGGGAAGCGGTTGCAGCCGCGACTTTTAGAATAGAGGTTGACGAACTCCCACACTTCGCGGGCATACTTGCTGACGGCCTGGAGATTCCAGTACTTGATGAACATCGGCGTGAAGCACTCCTTGTGCTTGATCTCCATGCTGTCGAAGATGCATCCATCCGAGTCGATGCCTACGAAAAATTCCTTCGTGGGCTGGTGGTCGCGTAGAATTTGGGCTGGGTCATTCATAATTCTTATTCTTTAGTGCTTTAGTCGGGAAGAGCGGTAAGAATTAGGAAAATGCCACGCTCGTCAATCTTTGGAAATCGAAGTGTCGAGTGTTTGTCATTAAAGATTGAATCATTTTGGGTAGGGCGAGACGCTCTCGCCCTACCTCTTGTCGTCCCTATGGTTTGCAATAGTCCCAACTGGAAAAGTTCGAATATCCGTCGGTGGTGATTGCCTATGGTCTACAGTTCAGCGGGGAGAATACCGATTTTAAATATTCCGACCTGTGTTCCAAATTGCTCAATGGGTATAGTGTATTCCCACATGCCATTTCTATTCAGGGCTGTTTCAAATTGGAGGCTTTCCAAAGGAAAGCTGAGCCAGTAGCCAGAAACATAGGATAGGACAGATGCCCTGGAGATATCTAAAGGTATTCGAGTTTCGAAAAACAGGTGGAGAGGATCGTTCTCGTTCTCGCTGGACTTGCGGATACTGGCGTCAAATGTGAAGCCATAAGGGTCGGATCCCTTTAATCTTTCCTCGGTGTTGCTCAGCCCATCCAGGTCCAGATCATCAAAGGGATCCAGTCGATTGCTCGATGTGAAGACGTGGGCCGGCACGTACTCATTGATCCAGTTCTCGAATTCGTTAAATTCTAAATCTAGAAACTCGAAGCTCGAAATGAAAGTAGAACCGTCGCCATGATTGTTTGTTGTATGAAGCACGCGCCACTGGACCTCGGATCCGCTTGGAGGAATTCGAAGCGAATGGACTCCGTCAGATTTGATGAAAGCTACTTTAGTCCCGTCGAGGTAGACCTCCAAGTTACGAGAACCGATGCCTACTGCTTCGTACCGAAGAATTCCTCCTTTCGTGTATTGTTTAGCCAGCGTGTTCTTTGGACCTAGGTCTCCTTCAAATTCGAAAGAAAGTGATTGAGTGAATGGAAGACCCGTATTGCCGATTCTAATCTCCGATCCGTTATTCGAGTGAAACCCGGTATTTGAAAAAGGGGATAAGTATTCAACGTCCAGGATGACGTGCTTTTCAATGGCGAACTCGAACGGTAGCGAGTTGATGGTGTCTTCACCGTTTATACGAAGCAAAGACCCTGGACTTGGCATAAACCCATGTGCCCAGTCAATCGATACGGTTGATCCTTTTAGATATATGTCTCGGATTGGATCAATCGAAAGCGTATTCGAATCTCCAGTTAGCAGCACAGTGAAGCCTGATTGATAGCTAAAATCATCTATTATATCTCTGAAATCTTGTTCACCGCGATATTCAATGAGGTGCTCTCCAGGTAGTATGGGCATATAGCGAACTCCGTCGTCGATAGTCGCTGGTAATCTGGCACCGTCTAACGTAAGGACTGCGTTGGAATCCAAAAACCGCGAATTGGGAATTCGCAACAAGCCGGGCCCCTGAATCAACGTTTTGGCGGTCGATTTTGGCTGGTTTCCGACTTCGGTGAGTATCTGCCATTCCATTGCTTGGTGCTCCTGCACTGCCACGTAGGAAAAGACGCCTTCCAGGTTTAGATGATCAGTGATCTGGAATTGCAAATTCGATTGGTTTGCTTCTATATCACCTTCCCATCGGGAGAATTGATGGTTAGCAATCGGATAGGTGGTTATCGAGACGAGCTCACCAATTTCATAGAATTGCTTTTTGGGAATGATCTCGAATTGGCCGAATTCACTTTCCGCTAGGTGGATTAAGGCGGCGTTTGTTATTGAGAGATTCTCGATTCTGATGGAGTCATTTGAGTCGAATTCATTGTATCGAAATTCCAACCTATGGATGCCGCTAGGAATGGCGACAATGGGCGATTCGGACGGCGGTGCGGGTGTTCCGCCGTGAGTGTGTATAATCTGGTAGTCAAGCAGTACGGAGAGATTGCCGCCGCCAGGGGAAGTCGTTTCATAGCTAAAAATCGCGGGACCTTCCAATAGCGTTGCGATGGCTTCGCCCCTCTCGTTGAATTCGATAGCGATGGGGATGCCATCACCAGGAACTATGGTTGGGGACTTTCCTGCGGATTCAAATTCAAAGCCATTGAGGCTTAGAACGGGTGTGCTCGGAATGAAGGTCGGATAAAGAATTGAGTTCTCTAGGGCCTCAATGGTGGCAACAGTCGTCCCATCTGGATCTCCCCAGGACAAGAGTCTGTACCCGTTAATTGGTTGCGCTTCTAGTATAGTTGGCTGGGGGGATTGAATGATTCCATTGCCGGTTGAGACGAATGAAGGGCCGGCCTGGTCGGTCAAAGCGATGTCGCTGAGTTGGAATTCATAGGCATCAGAACCACGAGGCAAAACGAATATAGAAAAATAGTTCGTGCTAGGGTCAACGGAAAGGGAAAATTGGCGCCATTCACCATTCCCTTCTATTTCCAAAGGCGTTCCGGTTGGGAAAATATTTGACAGTATCCATGTTTGGCGGACTGGTATTCGTGCCCAGAAGGCAATTATCGAGGCTCCGTCGGTCCGCACTCTAATGAAGTTTGGCGAAGGGTTTGGATTGATGCGCCAAGTATTGGTTGAAGAACCATCAGGGCTTTGTTCACCCAACCGGTCCACCCACAATCCACTGCTGGTCACTAAGTCACCGGTGATTCGCTGAGGTGCCGGTCCGGTAGCCACTGACAGGGCCGTATTCGATCGCATTATAATTTCGAAAGAGCGAACGCCTTCGTGAGGAAGCCAGTTTATTGCTGAGAGGTTGG
>JAUHWE010000068.1 GCA_030424825.1 Verrucomicrobiia bacterium | reverse complement strand
GAGTTCGTCGAAGAAAACGATCTCACTCACGAAACTAGGTTCTACCGCTCTTACCTCACAATTCCCGACGCGATTCCCGAAAACGAATTTTGGAAAAATCGAATCACGCTTCCCTCGGAAGGCTTCCTTGCTACCTCCACTAGCGAGACCAGAGTCAACGAATTCAGAATTGCCCCGCCGCCCTCAGAAACCGCGTTCGTTAAGTTCACCATCCTTCTAAACGACCCAACAAAGGTCTACTATCAGAATACCCACGAATATCCCTTCCACTACGAATTCGCCAAAAATCAGCTGCCACCGTTTTCCAACTACGGCCCTACGGATTTCGACAACGCCACGTTAAAACGGGAGGGCCAAGAGGCGGTACTAGGTGCCGTCATTTTCGATGAAACCTATCAGCGGTATGGCATACAGTTCGTAGGGACCGATCTCTTTCCACCTGAAATGGTTCGATTCCTTTTCGAGCTAGTTGACTCCACTATTAGCGTTGAAGGTAATCTGGATCGATTCTACATGCCAACCGGTCGGCAAGCAAGTACCGTCACTCGATTTCCAGAATATTTCGCGAAGCACGGCATCACCTACTTGGGACCGGATCAACTTGAGTCCCTCGACGATTGCTACGCCAAGGGCTGGGCGATTGGCCGCCTTCGCTACTTCAATCTGGAGGACGTGGAAGCGGCTTTTCTGAACGGTGAACTCCTTTCTTCCGACATCCTCGTAACCAATACCGTTCCCGACGAACTCCCCTATTTGGCTGGAGTCCTGACTCTCTCGCCCGCTACACCAAACAGTCACGTCGCCTTGCTCGCCCAGACCTACGAGACCCCATTTGCCTACATCGGAGACAACAAGACGATTAATCAGATGCTCGATAATTTGGATACAGAAGTCGTACTCAATGTATCCACAAGAGACTTCTTCTATGGCCCATGCTCCATAAGGCTCGAATCGACCGAGGGATTCGATGCGGAATTCAAGCAACGGCTCTATGGTCGTAAAAACCCGAGCGAGCTAGAGATCTCCCCCAAAAAACCATACGGATCCATTAGCGAAAATGTGGCGACGCTCTACCCGGAGGATATCGAGTACTTTGGAGGCAAGGCCTCGAACTTCGGTTTCCTGCTGCGAGAGATACCCGAAAGCACGCGACCCATGGCGGTGGCGTTTTCGTTCGATCTCTGGGACGCTTACCTCGCTCAGGAGATAGACACTGGGAAAAGTCTCAAACAGGAGATCGACGAGAGACTTTCGAAATACAGTTGGCCGGTCGAGAATCTCCCTGCCCTTTACGCTGACCTGAACGATATAAAGCAGCTAGTCGAAGAGGTCGCAGACTTTTCCACCTCGCAAAAAAGCGACATTCTGAACGCGCTAGCCCCATTCGAGACAACGCGCAAGATCCGGTTTCGCAGTTCCACCAACGTCGAAGACAGCGAATCATTCTCCGGTGCCGGGCTCTACGCCAGCAATAGCGGCTGCCTCGCCGATGAGATCGATACTGACAGTGATGGCCCCTCGGCATGCGACCCGACTAAAACAGACGAGCGAGGGGTTTTCCGAGCAATGCGAAAAGTGTACGCCAGTTTTTACAACGTGAATGCCTTCCTCGACCGCCTCCGATTCAGCGTCGACGAGAATCAAGCAGGCATGGCTATCCTCACTCACTACTCCTATCCCGATGAAATCGAGCAGGCCAACGGCGTTATTACAGCTGAGGTGTCTCTACGGTACGGCCATTCCTACAACCTCATAACAGTTTCGCAACCGGGCTCCGCCTCAGTAACGAATCCCAATCCTTCGGATCAACCCGAGATAGTCATCAGAAGCGGTCGTGACGCGGACGAAAGGAATAGTGTGGTGCGAAAATCCGGACTGTTGCCATCCGGTGTAGGACATGTCTTAACTTATCCAGAGGACTATGATGAACTAGCTGCGCTCGTTCTGAAAATCGTGGAAACCTACGAGGCATACTATCCCAGCAAAGAAAAATTCGTCCTCGATTTTGAATACAAGAAGGTGGATCCAGGCATCCTAGAGCTTAAGCAGGTGCGCGAACTCCCCATTCATTCAAGGGAGAAAAATCGAGCGATCCTTATTGGAGGAGACTTCGAAATTGAAACCACACAGGGCCAAGCCAATCAACCGGACCGAATCTCAGCCCACCTCTTGAAATCGCGGATGAGAATCCACAGCAAAGGACATTTTACAGCTGACGGAGACCCGGCTTCGGATCTTATCATCCTTAAGAATTGGGACCGAGTCTTCGAGGGAACGATTCAGAGCAGTCAGACAAACTTTTTGGACTTACCCGATGCCTCTTATTCTTACGACGAGGGCGAACACAATAACCCTAGGGTTATTTACACTTGGCCAATCCCTTCCGAAAAAGGGAATTACAACTACACTCTCGAATACTTTATTGGATTCGGATCTTCGCAAACCGAGCTTCAATTTCTAGACGAACTCCCTTTCCAACTGAAGCTCAACACTTCAGTGGAAAAATTCCAGGGCGTCACAAATCATGTGCATCCAGTACCTAATACCGTTTTCGAGTTTGGAACCGAATTCTATTCAGGACTGACGCTTCCGATTACGCTTCGGCACAGCGAAGAAGACGCCATCCTACTCAATCGCAGTTCCGACAGTGATGACTCCATCCAAATTGACACCTATTTCTATCGGCCTCCTCACCCTACAGGCATCACAGTTGGTTACACGGCACCCCTGTTTGATTGGGACTATACTCTGATAAAGGGACTCGCATCGGAGCCGATCATTCTCCGCAGCTGGTATTCGCAAACCTACGCACCCGAGCACCACAATTTTGGAGAGGTGTTTGTGTTCGAGCCCCGACTTGATCCTGAAGTTCCCCTACATCTAATCCGGGAATTAGAAGTCAATGACATCAAGCAGATCTATTTTGAGTATTCAGGTGAAAAGCAAACCATCTATCTAGTCGGGTTTGACGATCAAGTTCGTCTCGCCGAATAGCCCTCGTTTAGAGATCGTCTATTTCCGGCGCAGCTACTTCTCCAGTATTTCAAAGATTGCGTTTTATTCGGTGAACCACTTGGCTTGGTCCAATGAGTCTCTTTCTACCTCGTTTCCTCACTACCATACTAACGTCTCTTACTTTTGGAATACTGTTATCAGCCGCAGACGACAAACCAAACGTCATCATCATTTACACCGATGACCAAGGCACCGTGGATCTGAGTTGCTATGGGACGTCCGACATCCACACGCCCCACATCGACTCACTCGCAAAACGCGGGGTCCGCTTTCGGCAGATGTATTCGCCTTCCGCGATCTGCTCAGCGAGTCGAGCCGGCTTGCTGACCGGACGCTTTCCTGCCCGAGCCGGGGTCCCGGGCAATGTCAGCTCCGAAGAAGGCGTTCCCGGAATGCCGACGAATCAGTTTACGCTAGCCGAGCTCATGAAAAGCGCGGGCTATACGACCGGACACATCGGGAAATGGCATCTTGGATACACGCCGGATACGATGCCCAACGCCCAAGGCTTCGACTACTCATGGGGTCACATGGGGGGATGCATCGATAATTATTCCCACTTCTTCTTTTGGAAAGGGCCCAATCGACACGATCTGTGGCGGAACGGCGAACACATCCACGAGGATGGCTTCTTCTTCCAAGACAGTATGGTTCGTGAGATGAATGGGTTTATTACCCGCAATCGTGAAAAGCCTTTTTTCATCTACTGGGCTCTAAACTCACCCCATTACCCCCTCCAAGGCACCGCCAAATGGCGCGACTACTACAAAGATCTTCCGTCGCCTCGTAGCAAATACAACGCCTTCGTCTCCACACTCGACGAAAAGATTGGCGAAATGCTGACCCATCTCGATCAGACGGGACTAACCGACAATACAATCATCATTTTCCAATCCGATCATGGCCACTCCACAGAAGAACGGTCTTTTTTCGGCGGCGGTTCTGCCGGCATCTATCGAGGGGCCAAAGGCTGCCTGTTTGAGGGCGGCATTCGCGTCCCCTCCATCATAACGCTTCCGGGAGTGATTCCTGAAAACCAAGTCCGCGACCAGATGGTAACCGGAGTGGACTGGTTCCCCACGATTGCCGAACTCTGCGGAATTCGACTGCCCAATCATCACATCGACGGCAAATCCATCAAAGAGGTCATTCTGTCAAAGGACGCAAGATCCCCTCATGACAACTTCTACTGGCATCTCGGTAGCGGAAAGACGCCTGAGTGGGTCGTTCGCGAAGATGCCTGGAAACTGCACGGAAATCCAAGAGACCGTTCCAACAAAGCTCCCCTAACCGAGGATGACACCTTGTTTCTCACAAACCTCGAAATGGATCCCACCGAAATGGTTAATCTAGCTTCCAAACACCCCGAAGTCGTAAAACGCCTCTCAGCGCTCCAAAACGACTATTGGAAAAGTATTCAAGAAACGCTCACTTCAGAACAGTGAAAAGACTTACGGATCAATGGACGTTCGTACTGGGCCTGAGCTAGGCCGCGTCCGGCAACGCTCTAATCAGTCCGACTCAGAACGCATTCGCCTAATAGCCGACTAACCAAGGAATCTTCAAATTTCCGATACATCTAGAATGCTCGCAACCAACATTTATCCCTGGCTCACCTTCTATCAACGAAAGGGAAGGGATTTTGAAGCCAATCTC
Organism: Verrucomicrobiia bacterium; assembly: GCA_030424825.1. Taxonomy (GTDB): domain Bacteria; phylum Verrucomicrobiota; class Verrucomicrobiia; order Opitutales; family Opitutaceae; genus Pelagisphaera. Next base: position 7,525 of record JAUHWE010000068.1, on the reverse strand, counting down.
GAAAGCTCTATCGAGGAAATCAAACAGAGCGGTGCCGATAGCCTGGAACCCATTCTCAGCACTTCAGAGAAAACGAACCAGCTAGCGGACGTCCTGATCGAACAAGGTATCGCCATGGTTTCCGCGTACGTAAATAGCAAGCTGCATGAATCACAGGACGTTCAAGAATCCATCGACACGGTTCTTAAACTCACGAGCATCGTCCAGACTCGGATGGGGACAAAAATTATTGTCACCAATCCCTGCCCCATCCGCTGGGGCGGACCGGAGAACAAAACCGACGATCAAATAAAACGCCAAGGCGAGTCTCTCACTATCCTTGGAGAAGCTTTGTCGAAAGATGGGCTCACTCTGACCTATCACAACCATGACCCGGAACTGCGCTTGGCCGGGCGCGAGTTCCACCACATGCTCGCTTCAACGGATCCTCGGTATGTGAAGTTCTGCCTGGATTCCCACTGGATATTCCGTGGCTCGGGCAACTCAAACGTCGCCCTGTACGACGTGATTAAACTTTACGGCGATCGCATCGTCGAGCTCCACGTCCGCCAATCGCAGGACGGCGTCTGGACCGAAACCCTTGGCGAGGGAGACATCGACTACCCCTACCTCGCAAAAACCTTAGATGAAATGGGTATTCGGCCATTGGTGACAGTCGAACAAGCGGTGGAGGAAAATTCGCCCAACACTATGGATGCCTTGTCTGCCCACAAAATATCCCATGCGAATGCTAGAGCAGTCTTTGCTCGGTTTCTCTGAACGCATTTCGATTCTAATTAAGCGAGTGACAAAGAGCGTCTACTTTTTCCAGCGCAGTTCGTAGAGATCGTCTCGGCGGTCTTTGCGGTTGCGGACGCTGCCGTGTTCGCGAAGCCGCTTGAGAAGGCTCAAGTCGATATCGGCGAGCAGCGCCATTTCTGTATTGGGGGTCGCTTCGGCCACTACCCCGTCAGGCGGAAACGCGAAATCGCTGGGAGAGAATACTGCTGATCGCGCATACTGGATATCCATATTATCCACACGGGGCAGATTCCCGACGCTGCCGGCAATCGCGACATAGCATTCGTTCTCAATCGCCCTTGCTTGGGCACAATGGCGAACTCGATTGAATCCTGTCTGCAGATCCGTCATGAATGGAACAAAGAGTATGTCCGCCCCCTCTTGGCAAAGCAATCGGCTCAACTCAGGGAACTCAACGTCGTAGCAGATCAGTATTCCGATCTTCCCGCAATCAGTATCCAATGAATGTATACTCGCACCGCCACACATTCCATACGCTTCATGCTCACTGGGCGTGATGTGGACTTTCTTGACATGGGCCTGGGTTCCATCTCTGCGGCAAAGATAAGCGACATTGTAAAGCTGGCCATCCTCCACGACAGGCAAACTTCCCGCGACAATATTGACATTGTAGCTTACCGCAAATTCCTGGAGTTTTTTCAGTATCTCTGGCGTAGCTTCCGCGAGTTTCCGCATCGCCTCTGCCTGCCCAAACTGATTGAATTTGGACATCAATGGCGCGCTGAAAAATTCCGGGAAAAGGATAAAATCCGACTCATAGTCACTCACGGTATCGACGAAGTACTCCACCTGGTCGATGATATTGGCAATCGTCGAGGCGGGCCGCATTTGCCATTGCACAACCCCAAGCCGGATCACGCTCTTGGGACTTTCAATCGAGTAGGGATCCAGCTCGTAGTCGACATTGTCCCACTCCAGTAGTGTCGCAGACTGACGGGACGCAGAATCGCTGGGGAGATAATTCCGGAGAAGCTTCCTTACGTGGAATCCATTGGATAGCTGAAAAGTCAGTATCGCGTCATAGATCTCTTTGGATCGCACTTTCTCGATATACTCGGATGGCGACATTTCCGCGGCATGGTTCTTGTAGCCGGGGATGCGCCCACCCGCCATGATGGACTTCAGGTTCCAACGGCGACAAATGTCTTTACGAGCCGAATACAAACGCCGTGCAAGGCGAAGCCCGCGATGATCCGGATGCACGAAGACATCAATACCATAGAGCACGTCCCCCTCGTCTGTATGAGTACGAAAGCGACCATTGTCCGTAATCTGATTGTAGGTGTGATTATCGCCGAATCGCTTGTAATCGATGATCAGGGCCAATGCACAACCCACCACTTTATCGTCCACCGTCACCGCAATCTGGCCATCGGGAAAGCGACGAATCAACTCCGCCACCTCACCATGCTCCCATGGCCCCTCGCGCAAACCCTTGTAAGCGAGGGCCATTGCCTCGTAGAGGTCATTGTAGTCAGACAGCTTGAGTAATCGAATCTCGACTTTCATAAATTCCGAAGAGATTGCACATCGAACCTTCGGAATGCAATGACGCTCTCATCTTATATTTGACGAACCCAAAAGCATTTCAGGCCCTACTCATCTCGGCAAAGGCATACCTATTAAGCAGGTTCTCCATTGATATTCCCCCAATCCGGATAGAATGGGGTTCCAGTCTCCTTTTGGCTATCAGGAATACGCAACCTGATAAACCCGACCACCCACGTCAGTTCTAAGCCACCAGCTTTCGATAGATATCCATCGAGCATTTTACCGCGACGAAGGTATATTTCAAGAGTCGCCACCTGCGCCAACTATCTCCGAACTCATCGGCCCACTCAACGGCGATTCTCGTGCTATCGTAGTCGCCCCGCTCTCCTCGAATCCAGATTTCCCGGCTAATCTCCTCCATCTGGTCGAGCATTTCCGCAGCGTGATCCAAGGACTTGTTCAAAAGAACCAACTGAATGACCCCTCGAGCGACGCTCTCATGGCTCGGGTTAGGACCGGCTGCCTTTCTTATTTCGTCTTGACGATCCTCAACGAATTTTTGCACAAGCGGAACATATTTTCCCATTCCACCATTGTTCCAACGCTCTTCCAAAAGAAGGAGCTCCAACGGGCGAAAGGCTAGATCGTGGTAAGGAGGGTTTCGGTTCTCTTCCATGAAGCAAATGGGGCTAGAACTAAACAATCAAAAGAAGATGCCCCAATCAAGCACCGACTGCCATCTTTAGCTAACCCCTTAATTGTTATTAAATTATAGATACATCTATTCACGATATATTGGTACATTGAAACGTCTCCACATTAGATATTCGGAACAAGTAGCTATTCAGAATAATACCTAGAGTGTGTCCAACAGGTCGGGCTATACGAATGTTCATGTAGGGGCACCGCTTCCGGGATGGAGGGAGGAAAGCAGTCCGAATTGGGATCTTTGATCATTCCCCGCTGCCGATGACTGATGGCAGGTACCACAAGCCATTGTAATCGTGGAAGACAACTGCTCCTCCAAAAACAGAGTTTTACCCAGATATGCTTTTGCCGCAGTCACTGGATTTTCTGGCGGTTCGGGAGAAGGTGATAGCTAAGGAACGCGTCGATCTGGGGAAAATCGAGGAACAATACTGTATCCATGATCTGAGGCACTTTCAGCCTCAGCAGCCACTCAATAGAAAAACGACGAAACCACACCTTCGAATTGTGGATCTATATCAAAACAAACGCCCTTCCTCGCAATAGCGATGAGTTCTGACGTTTCAAAATTGTCAGTCTGGCTACGATAGACTCGATATTGGGCAGCCTCACGGACAGCATCCCAAGTCACGCTTACTTTGTTGGGATAGTCACCGTCGGGCGCCGATAAGGGTATGGGAGCAGAAAGTTCAAACCCTTGGGCAAAGGCCCCTTGAATCAAATTTGAGATGGACGCAAACAGCAGGACGCAGAGAACTCTTGTCGGCAATATTTCGCTTTTGATCATTCAGTTTCCCACGTGTATTGAGATCAATACTTCCAATATATCTCGAGAACGTACTATCCCCAAATATAATGGCACTCTCAATACACACAATTAGGTCTTCACCCTGCCTGCCTCGCGAGGCGACTACAACTTCAATGCCGCAACCTTGATCACCCAACCAACACAACACCACTCGCGCTAGATTCTTTCCAAGATCAACCTTTTCAATCCCCTGCTGGATTAGACTACGACAATACCCTTTTCGGATTCAAGATTTGCCTACAATGCTTCCCTATAAAGCTGACTCCTGATTTTCAGCCATATCAACGCAAACCTTGCATATTTCGAATGACAGGGTCCTCCCTTCGAGGAATTGAATAATTATTCTCGAAATCCTCGACCATATGCCAAAAAAGCCCTACACCTAGCTTTTTCTCCTTACTTGGTTCCCCAAGGGGGACCTCAAACCCCTAAATGAAAACGTAAGATTATGACATTATCTAAAAAACTCGGAGCCGAATTTATCGGCACCTTTTGGCTCGTGCTCGGAGGATGCGGCAGCGCTGTCCTCGCTGCGGCATTTCCCGACGTTGGGATAGGATTGCTCGGCGTGTCGCTGGCATTCGGACTTACGGTTCTGACCATGGCTTACGCGATTGGCCACGTTTCAGGCTGCCATCTCAACCCCGCCGTGTCACTTGGGCTGTGGTCAGGGGGCCGATTCTCGACGGCTGAACTATTACCCTATATCATTGCGCAAATTGCGGGAGGGATTGCAGGAGCCGCAGTCTTATATCTCATCGCAAGCGGTAAAACTGGATTTGACGCTGGTGGAGGTGGGTTCGCATCCAACGGATACGGTGAGCACTCTCCCGGAGGCTACAGCATGGCAGCCGCACTGGTAACCGAGATCGTCATGACCTTCATGTTCCTGATCATCATTCTCGGGGCGACGGACAAACGGGCTCCGCAAGGACTCGCTCCAATCGCTATTGGACTGGGATTAACACTTATCCACCTGATTAGTATCCCCGTGACGAATACTTCCGTCAATCCCGCAAGGAGTACTGGAGTGGCCTTGTTCCAAGGAGATTGGGCGCTTTCCCAATTGTGGCTGTTTTTCGTCGGTCCCATCGTCGGCGCCATTCTTGCCGGAGCCGCCTACCGATGGTTTGAAATCGACGACTAACCTTCACGGTATTTCGAGGCTTCCGTTTTAGCACCCGAACCCATCTGATTGCCCTGCGATGCAGGGCAATCGCTACCCCTTATCTCGGGCAATTTCGATAAGCCTACCCTAGAGCGACTTTCTCGCCGCGTTCTCCGGAATCCACATTGCTCGATCCCGTGCCCGCTTGATCTCCCATGCTTCTTCAGAGAGCCGCCTATGTTCCTCCGTTCGTCTATCGAGAGGCCAATTGGGATCCGGACGGTGCGCTGCTTTGAAGATTGCCAAAGCGCGTTTCACCAAATCAGGCCGTTCGCTCGACAGATCGTTCGACTCCCCCGCGTCCACCGATAAGTCGTAGATCTCTACCGGCTGGTCGATCCCATTGCGGACCGCCTTCCAATCCCCAAACCGTGCCGCCTGTACCGGACGATCGCCCAAATGCAACTCCCAATAAAAATAGTCCCGCTTGGGGGCGGGCCCGCCTTTTAAGTATTCAACGAGAGAGTGGCCGTCGGTCTCAAAACCATCGAGAGGTCTCGCCCCGCTCATCTCCACGAAAGTAGGCATCAGATCCCAGAATGCCCACGGCTGGTCATCCACTCGCCCGGCAGGAACCGTTCCCGGCCACCACGCGAGCGCCGCCTGACGCAGTGCCCCTTCATACATGCCCCGCTTGTATCCACGTAACCCGTTGCTGGCCTGATCGAACCGCTGACCGATTTCGGATTCAGGACTGAATGAGGAACCGTTGTCCCCCGAAAAGACGATCAAGGTGTCTTCCGCGATTCCGAGCTCACGAAGGGTATCCACCAGCTCTCCCATATCCGAATCCACTCGGGTCACCTGAGCCGCGTAGGCCTTCTGCAGCTCGGACCAAGGCTGGTCTCTGTAAATTCCCAGGTCGTCGATTTCGTGGCGCCCATGAGGAAGCGTTATGGCGTAGAACATCATAAACGGCTGGTCCGCGTTTTCCCGCAACCACCGAATCATATCGTTTTGAATTAGCTCCTGAGCAAAGGTTTCGCCCACTCCCTGACCATCGTTGCCCGGAAGGACGAAGGCCTGATCATCATCATACAAATAGGTAGGAAAGTAGGAATGGGCATGCCGCTGACAGTTGTACCCGAAAAAGTGATCCACACCCTGATTAAACGGACTTCCACTCGTATCAAAGAAGCCCATACCCCATTTTCCGAACGTGGCCGTAGCATAGCCAGCCTCTTTGGCAACCTCGGCGATGGTCACCGTCTCGTCGGGCAACGGCAGCTGCCCTTCCGGCGGCACCTCGTAGTTGCCCCGCACAGGGGAATGGCCGGAATGCAGACCCGTGAAAAAGGAAGACCGACTAGGGGCGCACACACTCGTCCCACAATAGCCCTGAAGAAATCGAGTCCCCTCCGCCGCCATCTGGTCCAGTCGTGGTGTCTGAATCAAAGTCTGTCCATAGCAGCCGAGATCTCCCTGAGCAATATCATCGCTCAATACGAAAATGAAATTGGGCCGCAGCGCCTCCTCAGAAACCTTCCCGCAACCCGAAAAGAAAAACGGACCGGCAAGCAGAAACAATAAGAGGAAATAGGTTTTAGAACTTAAACCCGGATCTTTCACTTGGCGGCTATCTCTCATAGCCACGGCATCGTTAAAGGCAGGGAGTAGCGGCTCGCTCCTCCACAACAAATTGTATCCAAGGGAGAAAATAAGACGCCAATAAACCATAGTATTCCTTCATAAGGAAAATGGACTCTCTTTCAACTAGAATGAAAATACGGATTCAATCCGCTCCCTTTTTCCTCATTCAACTCGCAGTTAGCGTACCCTACGGGCTTGTCACTCTAAATTCATCCGACGGTAAAACGAGGTCGCCCCTGCCCGACATCTCCATTCATTAGGAGAAAGGTGTCTTCGGGTTCTAGAACTCACATTCTGCGATCCAACCATCTAAACCGACCTCAACGCAAGACCTGCTAGGCAGAACTTCAACTTTCAAGCACTCGTCCGAGCTCACCCGCATCATTGCTTTCTATCGACGGGAGACACCCTCGGCCCAAATGAACACCGGTCTAGTAGAACTCATTGATGAGACCCCTGTTCGCAATGAGGCTCAAAGACCCCGACAACTAGGCGTTACAAATTTCGTACGCTATTCCTTATTCGATTGCCACCCCCATTTTTATATACTTCTTTCCAGCCCATGATTCGACTCACCCTTTACCTGCATTTGGGACTTTCTCTATTATTATCCAGTTCCGCCTCCGCGCAATCAGAGCTAGCGGGTAAGTATGAGGTCGTATTGGTATCAGAAGACTCCTTACAAGCTAATTTCCTAAGAAGCATTGGAGGACCCACTGTCGCCCCTCAATGGAGTGAAGACCTTGTGTCTTGGCACGAATCTGGCGAGAGCTCAAATGGCGTAACCACCCACCTCTCCCAGACTGTGAGAGCAGCCGGCAACGGCATCGAAGCGATAGAACTGAGTGCCACAATAGAGGGTCTCGTGACAAACGGCATCTACCTCAGACTACGGGTTCAGGATGACCCGCCCGCCCCAGAAGGTTTTGCCTTTATCCGATCCGGCACATTTTTGATGG
>JAUHWE010000749.1 GCA_030424825.1 Verrucomicrobiia bacterium | reverse complement strand
GGCCGTATTTCCGCTCGATCGGATTTCGAGCAGGACGATTCCGTTATTGTCGCGTATTCTTATACTTACGACGAACGGAATAACCTGATGGTGGAGTCGACGGGGCACGATATACCAGCCTTCCAGCCGCCTTCTGTTGAAATGACCTATCGGGACGGTGATCGTCTCGACACCTACAACGGTTTACAGATCGAAACGGATATTGCCGGAGATATGATCCGCGGCCCCATCGATGGAGTTTTGGAGGATTTCACATACGATCTCCGGGGGCGATTGCTGACCGCAGGCTCTGTCGATTACCTCTACAGCGTAGAAGATCGTTTGTCAGGTTGGACTGTCGGAGGAGAAGAGACTCGCTTCGTCAACAATCCAGTCAGCTCCCAAACGCAAATCCTGCAGACGAAAAACCCAGATGCGACGACCACTCGCTACGTGCACGGATTGGGGCCGATCTACGAAGACACTCCGGATGGCTTACGGGTCTACCACTTTGACGAGCGGGGTAGCGCCATCGCTTACTCGGATGAGAATGGGGCGATTGTTGGGCGCGTTGGCTATGGGCCGTATGGGGAAGTCCACTACAGTGATGGATGGGCGGATTCGATATTCAAGTTCAACGGGCTATTTGGAGTCATCACCGGACCTCAGGGGCTCAATTACATGCGCTATCGTTGGTACAGCCCAGAGATCAAGCGTTTCACTCGGCTTGACGCCCATCTCGGAGAGATTTCGTCCATCGGATCGCTGAATCGATATACCTTCGCCAGTGGCAATCCAGTCAATCGGGTGGATCCTACAGGAGAGATTGCTAACGTGTTGATCGGAGCCGTTGGGGGCGCTCTTATAGGCACCACCGGTACTTTTGTGGTCGATTTAATTGATGACGGGAAGATCAATACGGATCCAGCGGACTATGCTGCAGCCGCTATCGGAGGGGCTGTGTCCGGTGCCATCATCGGCGGCTGTCCGACTTGCTTTGCATTAGCTGGCGCTTCTGGAGCCGCCACCACAAATCTGGTCGCAGCTGGATTGAAAGGAGAGGCAGTGGATGGCGAGAGCTTGGTTGCGGATATTGCATTTGGGGCCGCTCTGGGAGTTCTAGAAAATAAGCTTAGCGGCAGCGTAAAAGGCGCTTCTAGGTCTGTCGCGAAACGCCTCGCCACCCGATTCGCAAGGCCTGCGGGAGCAAGTTTGAGAGGTAGTGGAACACCCAAGCGTTTGTTGTTTAGAGAAGTAGCAGGCGACAGCGCGGTGTCGATTGCCTTGGATGTGGGGGTAACGCTTATTCGCGACAATGTGAAAATTGACCTTATTAAAGGCAATACGGATACCCTTTCGGGCGGGGATGATTCAGGAGGGAATATTGCATCTGGAAATATCGACGTACTAAATCGATCCCGATATGAGGCGGCGATCGCTCACCAACGTGTCTATGGTGAATTCAATCACTGGCTAATATTCTCCAGCTATCTTCGCCTAGCCCAGGAATCGGTTCCATTCGAAACAGAAAGGCAGCTCAATTCCTTTTGAGCGATTGGATATGAAACCCGGAGTACACACAGTGGCTTTTTTGGCTCTAACTATATTGCTAGTAAACGATGTGCGTTCGGTTTCATATTACTACGATGATGCCGGGCGGCTTATCCAGATCGCCTATGAGGAAGGAAACGGAGTCGTCTATCGCTACGACGACAATGACAACCTGCTTTCCCAGACTTCGGTAGCAGTACCGGCAGCTCCGCAAAACCTGATCGTTTCGGAAAGCCCGGAAGTGGGAATAACAGTCCAGTGGGAATCATCTACAGGGACCGAAGAGTATTTTATATACCGCCGCCTCGAAAGCAGGTCTGCCTGGATAAACATTGCTACCGTGCCGCAAGGAACGCTGGCCTTCTTGGATGTGAGTGCGGTTGCCGGGTCGAAGTATATGTACCGAGTCGTTGGATCGGGAACAGAGGGGCTGTCTGCCTATTCCGCTAGCACGGTAATGGTAGGTCTCTTCGAGGAACGTGTCTCCATTCAAATCGTATCTCAAACCGCTATGTCCCGGATTTTCAAGATCACTTTTTCTTCGATGGAAAGTGAGTCCTACAGCCTAGAAAGGAGCACAACCCTGGAAGCTGGCGATTGGTCAGCCGCGAGCTATTCGACCATCGAAGCCGGAGTGGCGAGCCAAGAACCTATTGTCGGCGATGGCGAGGAGACTGTGCTCTTTATTGAAATCGAAGACGGTGCCTCGCCTTTGTTCTACAGGATCGTGCAGAGACCTTGATTTAGGAAATACTGAAGAGAACAAAATTGATCTAGGAGCATGAATCTCGTCTTAACACTAGAGACCTGGGAGCATATTTACTCCTACTAGCAATAAGCATCACGAATAGAATTCGCGAACTAATTAGTCGGCCCTGAAAAAAGGTTTCACATAGGGT
>JAUHWE010000748.1 GCA_030424825.1 Verrucomicrobiia bacterium | reverse complement strand
AGCGTTACCAGCCGACTCCAAAATCGGATTTTCGTGCTATATCTTCGGATACTTCCACTCACCGCGATAATCCCGGCGCAGTAGCTTATTCGCGCTCGCGTCTCCGACGATTCGCTCTTTTTCCCCATCCCATTCTACGCTGCGTCCTAGCTTGAGCGACAGCATGCCTAGCAAACTCAAATTGGTAGAATAGTGGATCTCCTCGATATCACAGACCGGCTTATCTCCCATCTTGATACAATGCAGCAGATTCAACCAGAGCTCCTTGATATTCTGCGAGTCCGGATCGTTCAATTGAGGGTCTTGATGCACCACCGCTTGCTTCGAGTTCGTCGGGTAAAAGGTCCACCCATTCCGCCAACCCATGTGAAAAGTCCCCTCAGTCCCGTAAAAATAGCATCCCACATTCTCGCCCTTTTCCGCATTGTTAGCCGCAAACCGCCTGTGCTCCCAAGTCGCGGTGAAGTTCTCGAACTCATAGGTCGCCACTTGGTGGTCGGGAGCGTCAGTCGTTTGTTCCTTGTCATTGTAAATGGCGGGACCCGCGATCTCCCGTCCACCCGTTGAAAACACTTTTCGGGGATATTTCTCTCCCATTATCCAGACAATCTGGTCCAGCCAATGCACGCCCCAGTCACCTAAAGTGCCATTCGCATAATCGAGGTAGTTGCGAAATCCTTTGGGGTGAATCGCTCGACCCTTCGTGCCCGGCAAAGCCTCACAATAGTGCCGATAAGGAGCGGGCCCACACCACATGTCCCAATCCAATTCTTTCGGAGCCTCGACATTGGCCACCGGTTCCTCAGGTCCTCCCCCATAGTTGACGAAAGATCGGACCATCCCGATTTTCCCCACCTTGCCCGACTTAATAAACTCATGTCCCGAAACATTGTGGGGCGATATGCGTCGATGCGTCCCCACCTGTACCACTCGATCGGCCGCACGCGCCGCATTCACCATCGCCCGCCCTTCCTCTATCGTATGACCGATCGGCTTCTCCACATAGACGTGTGCCCCCGACTGAACCGCTTCAATTGTAATGAGTGGGTGCCAATGGTCCGGGGTCGCGACAATGGCAATGTCGATTTCCTCCTTCGCGAATAGCTCACGAAAGTCACGATAACGCTTCGGCTGATCGCCGGATTCTTTGACAACTCGCTCATAGGTCGTATCCAGATAACGCGTATCCACATCGCAAAGGGCCACGATCTTACATTCGCCACAGGCCATCGCTTCCCCCAGGATGTTGTTTCCCCACCAGCCGGACCCCACTAGCGCGGTCTTGTATTTCCGATCTCTCGCTTGGGAGAGGATCGCGGGAGCCGCTGCCAACGCCGTACCGGCAATTGAGATTTCCCGAATAAATGATCTGCGGTTCCTGAAGTCTTTTGAGTGATGCATAGGATTAACAAAGAGAGCGGTAAATTAAGATGGCAAAACTATCATTCAAGACGATCAATTCTGCAAGTCTGTACCTTCCTGCGAACGGATTAATACTGGTTTGACCCAGTGAATTCCGACCCATCCCAAATCCGCTATTGAACCGATCCCATTATTGGCGATAGTCTTTTCCAGAGTTACGAATATACAAACGCCCTTTTATGAAAAAGCTTTTGAAAACCCACTTAGCCGTTTGGGCAATCGGACTCGCCAGTCTGTTTGCCGCAGACCCTGCAGACAATCAGATCAAGGGCGCATTGATAGACATCGAGCGTTACGAAAAACAGTTCGCTGGAGCTACTTCTGCTAATTCCAGCACCGTAAATCGCAGCCTAAAACTGCTAAACTTGACGCGGCAACGCCTCGACGGTTCCCCAAACAAATCGCACGCGTCCTGGAAAGAGGCCGACGCGCGCTACAAATCCCTAGTCGCTCACTTGAACAATCTTCTCAACCCCGGCACTTCACCCAGCACCGCATCCACTCCCCAGGCTCCCGCAGCACCTCAAAACGCAAGGCCCGCTACCCCATCAAACAATGCCCCGCAGCAGATGATTTCCCAGTACCGGGTTCGCATTAAAAAGATAAAACGAGACATCGACAGCAGTTTTCAAACGATGGACCAAGGCGGAGTGAAGCCTTTTCAGGATCCCGAATACACCGCCAAATTTGAGCAGTCCGCCCAACGACATGCCGAAAGCATCGCCAAATACGCGGACTACCAAGACGATCCCGATGTCATCGCTGCCAACGAGGCTTTGACCAAATACCAAAATATGATCGCGTTTGGGAAACAACATGCAGCCAAAGAGCTCGCCGAACTGGGTGACATCCAAGGGACCCTGAAATCGATTAACGAACAGATCCGGCAATTGAAACAGCCCGACACACCCCAAGCCCCCTATCAAGAAGGTCAGTTAACCCAATGGCTTACCCAGCTCGCCCAAACGCGTCAAGCAGCCGTGAAGCTCCATGAACCCCTCCCCCAAA
>JAUHWE010000067.1 GCA_030424825.1 Verrucomicrobiia bacterium | reverse complement strand
TCTGGGTTTGCACAAACTGGAGCATGGGCCACTCCGATTCTCGGTTGCTCTCCTCTCCGATATTGGCTAGTTGCACGTAGTAAAAAGGGAAATCTCCTTGTTTCCACAAGCTTCGCCAATCCTGAATCATGAGAGGAAAAAGTTCGGCGTATTGGCCAGATCGGAATCGGTTGGATTCCCCTTGATACCAGATGGCTCCTTTAATGGCATAGGGAATCGAGGGGGCCACGCGTCCCTTGAAATAACCTGCGGGAAAGCCTAGTTTTATCAGGGCGGCCCTATTTTCATTGGGATTGTTGGCATAGGAAAATCCATCCATCTGGTCTTTCCAGAAGGACAATAGTTCCTCTCCCGCAGAATTCGACTGTAGTGATGACAGGCTTATCCAGGCCTCAACAGGGGTGCCGCCCATCGATCCCTGTATGACGCCTACGGGTACATCTAATTGTTCCTGCAGGGCTTTCGCGAAATAGTAGGCATAGCCAGAGAATTCCCAGGCTGTGGATCGATTTGAAAGCACCCATTCTCCAATTGCGTTTGCGTCGGGACCCTTTGGGTTTGGATCGTTGCGAACCGTGAACCACCTAAGTTGATTATTTCCCGAAAGCGCAATTTCGGTAGCCGCGTGGTGTAACTTGTAGAGATTCATGTTGGTATTGGACTGTCCGGAACAGAACCAGACTTCACCCACTAATACATCTATGAAACTTTGGCGGAATCCTGTTTTACGGTTTTCCACGGTAAGGCGTCTTCCCTCTGACGAAACGGACAGTGGATCCAGCCAAACCATCCACTCTCCATCTGACCCTGCCCGGGCCGACTTTTCTTGATTCGCAAAATATACACGTACAGACGCTCCGGGTTCGGCCCTGCCCCAGATGGGAACCTTCGTTTTTGACTGAAGCACCATGTGATCGCTGAAGATTCCTGCGACTTCTAGTGAATCTGCTCTTGTGGTTGCGGGGAAAAATGCGGACGTTAATCCGCAGATAGCGATAAGAATAGAGATTTGTTTTAATGGATGCATCGATTGAAGAATGGGTTCGATTAATATTAAAGTTTCGCGAGGCAGTAGAGGTGCATCCTTGTAAGTATCCGAAATAGTAGGATACGTCTTGGCTGACTGGGGGTAGTCGGCTCTGCCAATCTATTTAGTGGGACCTTTCTTAAGATGAAGGAGAAGAGTTGTGGGGGTTCGGGTGCTGTGGTTAGTAGCCACGAATCGCTTTTCTTACTTCACGCATGATGGCCATGCTCTTTTCATTCATGAAAGGCTGGCTTCGGCTGACGTCCTGGGTGATGAGCAGATTTATGGTCACGGGGATATTGGCCTCGTCCATACGTTTGAAATAGTCTATATAATCCTGGGTGGAGTGTACGGGGTTCGAAGAGAATACACCATTCATTGGTTTGCGGGGAATCCATTCATCTAGGTAGAGGAACCAGGCGGGCTCTTGTTCATGGTACGGGCCGTCGGGTTCGTACCATTGGGGAGGCAACGGACCGGCTAGCCATTTGTTTCCGTCGGATACAAAGATATCCGAGAATGGAGTAATCCTTGGCCCCCGGTCGGACGAGAATCCGACCACCGCCTGTGGGTTACCTGACTTCATGACCCGGGTGAGCTGTTCAAATGGAAAATCGTATTGGTAGTACACGTTGAAAGAGCCGTCGATGTAAGCTCCGCTTCCCCAAAGCTTTTTGCCATACCTTCCACTTATCTCCCGATGCATCGCGATGACATTGTTGAACCACCGACTTGGATCCGGGTCGAGCATCCCCGACGCTTTCATATACTCCTCGTCGCCTCGACCATGATGGTAGTAAAGCATCAGGCGAATATTTTTCTCCTCCAAGGCGTCGGCTAGCTCTCCGATCAGATCTCTTTTGGCCGTTCGACCGGGAAGAATTCGGTCGAGGGTCTTGTTGGGTCCCGGCCAGAATTGAGGTCCATGGGCAGTCGTAAAAACCACCCATGCGGCACCGGTTTCAACCACCTTCTCAACATAGGCATCGATATCGAAACGGTTGACACCCTCTTCGTAAGTCTGGTCGGCTCGGATATCCCCATAGAGAGGATAGCACAAAGGGGACCAATGCGTGAACAGCCCGTACTTCCCCTCCGTCATCCAGGAAATGTCAGCCTTTAGCTCCTGCACGCGGCGTTTGATTTCTGGTAGTGAGTCTTTCCTTACAAGTTCCAGGGAAAAGATGCGAAACTGAATTTCATCTTTATTATTATTGGATTTGAAAGGGGCAAATCTACCTTCTTGCGGGGCCATCCTAATGGAAACCAAGTTTAGCCCTTTCTTAAGATTAAAGCCACCGTCCAACTTGTGGCGACGATAGCGTAATCGGCCCGGACCGTCTGGTATCTTGGCGTCACGTGGAGTGATTCGCCGCATTTGCCCGTCGGACTGTACCTCAACAAATGTCTTCGCGGCTTCACCCACAGGTTTTTCATAGAGTAGATGGGCCTCATAGTCTCCCGCTTCGGGGACTTCTATTGCCCAAGTCAGCTTGTCTTCGGCATAGCGAAACCCGTATCCCTGAAACGCCTGTCGATTCCTTACCGGTGGCAGAGTCGATTCGGTTAGTTTGCCCTCTGCCACCGCATGGAAAGCCATGAGAATATTGACCCGCTCTGGGTCTAGCGTTCGAGTTTCCGAGAGCCATTCTACCGTTTGGTGGGTATCGTGTGAATTCCCATTATGATCAGCCGGCGCGGATACAAGCAAATCGGAGGATAATGCTGTTAGAAAGAGCAGGAATAAGCGCGTTTTATGCGAATGCTTTAACATATTTGGGACGGATTGGGGATTGAGATTGTCGTTGTTTTCTCGAGATTTCTGTCTTTTCGAATTGAATACATACTATGAACTACGCTTTCTCGTCGGGCGAAAATATGCCCATACGGAATGCCTTGGCGACTGCTGCGGGCGCGTTTTGCACCTGGAGTTTTTTGTAGATGTGTGCCACGTGGGTAGCGACTGTCGCTGTTGAGATGCCGAGTTTGTCGGAGATCTGCTTTTTCTCGAGCCCTTCCCCGAGAAGGGTCAGTATTTCCTGCTCTCGTTCAGTGAGAACTGCTTCGAATTGAGGCTTGGGTGGATTCTTTTTCATCTTTTCAAGAATAAAGGTTGCCATACTAGGATTGAGGGAAGCACCTCCGTTCATAACGGTATGGATTCCGTCCGTTATTTGGTCGAGCGTGGCAGATTTCAGAAGATAGCCAGATGCTCCCGCCGATATGGCTGTCAGCACATCGATTTCATTCTCGGACTGGGTGAGAACGATAATTTTCGTTTTGGACAGGTATTCTTTGAACCACGGTAGTGCTTCGATACCTCCCATGCCGGGAAGGTTAAGATCAAGCAGTATGACGTCCGGTTTTTTGAAGTCGCGCTGGTACTGCAGTTTGTGGAGGGCCGCCTCCGCAGTGCCAAACGCATGGGCCAGCTCAATATCTTCTTCCGTTTCGAGAGCGAGGATTATGCCTTCTCGATATTCGGGATGGTCTTCTACCATCATGACTCGAATGATTTTGTTCATGGTTCTCTGCTAGATTGATCGAAATCGGCGTTGGCGAAGGATCAGCGTTATGGAAGATCCCCCTTCTGAAGAAGGTTCAGCGATAACTTTCGCCTTAAGCAGCTTTGCTCTGCGAGCGAGCGAGGGGGGAACAACGTTCTCTTTGGATTTAGGTGGACCGCACCCGTTGTCGCTTACCTCTAAATGTACTTCCTTTGAAGTCGCGCTAAGGTAGGTGCTGAATCGAGTGGCGCCAGAATGACGGCAAATATTTACGAGGCACTCTTTGTAGAAAAGGAACAGGTCCGCACGGCATCGGGAACTGAGCCGGTTTAGGATATCCTCGCCGCTGATCGTAATGGTTGACTCGATTCCGGTCATAATGCGTCGAGCGGCTCTTCGGATATCATCTGGCAGGTTTCCGTAGAGTTCCTGTGTATCCTGTAAACTCATACAATGCCGTACTGCGGCAGAAGTTTGCTCCGTGAGTTTCCTGCTTCGCTGGAGAGCTGTTTTCAAGCGTTCCGGCTTGTCCATCGAAGATTGAGCTACATCGCCGAGCAACCCGATCGTGTGAAGATTGGCTCCCAGTTCGTCGTGCAAGTCGGCGGCAAAGCGCTCCTTGATTCTAGAGACCTGTCGTAGTCGGATGATGCGATCTATCAGAAATGTGAATACTATACCGACAGCCAGCACTGAAACCAGCCAATACATGCGGTTAAGGTTTGCTTTCTGAATGGCATAGCGTCGGTTTAATTCACTCACGATAAGGGGACGTTCGGATTCGAGGTCGTGGCGTTTCGCCAATTCGTTCATCCAGTCCCGAATCGTGAGAATCTGGCCGTAGAAGTTGAACCCGTCGCTTAGCGCGGACGCTTTCCGATGGTAGGTTTCAGGTTTTAGATCTGTTTGAAACGATCTTCCCAGCGCTTTGTTGACCCCGTTGTGGAGAATCTCGATTTCCGAAAACCCAATGCGCTGGGCTTGGCTGGAAGTGTTGGGATCCCCCCCGCTCGTTTCAGCGGTGAATCGAACATAGCGGCAAGGCGTTTCGGCGAAAGGCAGCATAATGATCGGTCCGGCGTCCAGAAACGACCGATGCTGGTAATCATAAAGCATCTGGGCATCCGAAAAGTCGATGTGATTGGCCCCTTCGATGCTTAGCCTGTTGGGAACCCCGATGTCACCGGAGCTGGTAACAGGAACGGTAGCGCTTTGTTCGACGGCGTGAAGTTGGATTTGGTTGATTGCTTCGCTACCTCCAAGATCAATCGAGAAGGTCGAAGTATTTTGGTGGTTTGCGAGTCCCACAAAGGCGATACTCTTGTCTCCCTTCGCGGCATCCATCAAATAGGGGACGAAACCGTCAACCAAAGTTTCATTATTCCTGGCCCGCGGAATATTCTCGAGATGCAAGTAATCCTCTACTGGTTTAGGAGAAGCCGTGACCGGTTTTCGCAAGGCGACATTTTCCAATCCGCTAAACACGAATACCTCTGAAAATTGCAGAAAGTACGTCCCGTCAAATCCGATGGGGGAAAGCTCTGTCGCTTTGATTCGTATCCAGTCTGCTTCAATTTCGGGAAAGGTGATGACAAAGGGGGCGATTCGCGGGAGCAAATTGTCTTCGGGTCCATAGCTAGCGATGACGCTCTGTTTCTCGCTGTCCTCTGCCCCAACGATAATGCTAAACTTTGAAGGGAATCCTTCATCTATGAATCCCTCCTTTGTGTCCCTTAGAAGGGTTGGGACTAAGACGATCTGGTCAATGGGGACTCGCTTGCCTAAATTAATTTGCACCCATTCCGTATGATTGGATTCCCGGTAGCCTCTTGATCGGTATCCAATGGAACCGAGTCCGCTGCGAAGGCTATATCCAGCGAGTTCTTCCAGTTCTAGATCTGTTTCCGCTAGCTTGCGCTCCAGTTGCGCTAAGGAAAGGTTCTCAAACAGAGTATCTTTTACAGCTAGGACAGAAAGAAGGGGAATGGTTCCCGTCAAGAGGCAGACAAGCAGAGGAAGTCGAAATTTGGGCATGGTCACGCGATTTGGATAAAAGGCACCGCTGGCAGTGCGGAACGCCGTTTATCCGATTAGGGATAGTAAACTGAAAATCTTTTATGAGGCATCATTCAAATAGATGATAGGTGAAATATATTGAACTGCTATAATTCGGCTACCTCGCAGCGAGTATGGTAGCTTCCCTCCGCCATTTGCGCCTATTATTCATAACAAGCTAAATCCAAATAGCCGTCAAATTATACCCCTTGCTTCAGTCCTATCGAATGCGGCTCAACCGATTCATGTGGCCCATTTTCTTGCACCTCCAAATCATACACTCATGAAAAACAACTACATTCAACAGATTGCAGGGATGCTGGCCAAGGCTCGCGTTCCTTTTACATTGTTTGGCCTTTCTGTGGGCGTCTTGTCTGCAAACGCCCAATCCGAGGAAGACGAGGTTTTCGAACTCAGCCCCTTTGAGATCGATGCCTCCAAAGACGAGGGCTACCGGGCTGAGAGCACTTTGGCAGGCAGTCGCCTCAATGCTAGCCTCCGCGACACGCCAGCGTCCATCCAGGTGTTTACCAAGGAATTTCTCGAGGATATCGGAGCGGTAAACCTTGAAGACGTGCTTAACTATTCGGCGAATGTCGAGAATGGGGCTGGAGATGAGGAGGCCTTCTTTGGAGGTAATTTCGCCGAGCGTGGATTTGTCAACTTTCAGGCCAGAGTGCGTGGTCTGCCCTCGTCTCGAGCGCGAGACTACTTCGCTTGGCAGTTGCCGATGGACACTTATATTACAGAACGCCTCGACGAGTCGCGTGGCCCAAACGCTCTTTTATTCGGGATTGCGGCTGCGGGGGGAATCCAGAACCAATCGACGAAAAAGGCCTCTACGGCGAGCGCTTTCAATCGATTAGTATTCCGCACTGACAGTGAAGGGCTGATTCGTGGAGAGATCGATCTTAATAGAGTCCTGATCGAGGACAAGCTCGCGATACGCATTAACGCGCTGCACGCGGATGGAGATGGTTGGCAGTCGAATACGTTCAACAGGAAGAACGCGATTCATGGAGGGCTCACATTTCGCCCAGACGACAAGACGCTGATCCGGATGGGTTATGAGTCGTTCGGACAGGACGATAGCGTAGGAAACTCCTTTGTAGAAACTGATACGATAGCCAATTGGATCAACAATGGTTCGCAGACTTTCGACCTATTCTCGGATAACCGAATAGAACAGGCGTCGGCTAATGGTACTGTGAGTGCGCCGAATAGAGATACGGTCCTTCGAACCTATGGGGTTACAACCGGAGGTACCGCTCCCCAAGTGGCACTCATTGAAGGAGGCGACCCTTCGTTCAACGGGACGGCAGTCAGTCGCTACCGCTCTCTTTTGTCGCAGAACTATGTGGACTCGAATGGGGACGGACGATTGAATCAGACATACAATGTTGCCCGAACGGGAGAGATTTACCCTTACGGCGTGCGCTTCAATGGACCAGGAAATCAAAGAAGTCTAGACGCGTCGGATTTCGTCGCAACCATACAGCGAGAGCTAATTGAGGATTTGTATGTGCAAGTCGATTACGCGAAGTATAGTTACTTCTGGGACACTAACCCAACGAGCGGTTCCCTTCGAGGCGACGCTAACTCCTATTGGGCGGGACCGGATAGAACGCCCGCGACCGCAGTCCAGAATCCTAACGCAGGAGACGCTTTTATCTTTCAAGGAAACCTAACCCGTTGGCAAACCGATCGGGAGCAGGAAACTCAACGACTGACCGGGACCTATGCCTTCGACTTTGCGGAGAAGGGAGATGGATTGCTCTCTAAATTCGGTTCGCATCGAATGGCTGCTGGATTCGAGCACGTAAATTATAAATCGGACCAACCCGTCATTCGATTGCGTTGGTTCGATGCCCAAACCGGGATAGGCGCTTACCATCCGGTAGGACCCAATGCCCAAAACCAGGTTCAATCTATGAAGTATATCGACCTCGACGACCCCAGCACATGGACGGGTGTGGCGCTTGATATGGTCGGAGTTCCGGTGACGGATCCGCTTGATCCGAGTCGAGAAATTGTTGCGGAATGGGTATCCGCGTTTGATTCTCCATGGCATGTGAATCAATCGATTGATGCGAAGATGGTATCCACTCAGAGCTTCTTTTTCGATAGGAGATTGGTTGTGACGGCGGGTTATCGCGAGGATGAGGGTACCAACAAGAAATTCCTCTACGAGCTCGACGATCTTCAGCGTGAATATATTCCTATTGGAGGAAATGCGTTCAACTCCGCAGACTGGGATGTAGAAAACTACACTGCCGGGGCCGTCTTTCACGTGAATGATAATGTCTCGTTATTTTACAACCAAGCGACTAATTCCAATATTCCCGATGCGGAGTCGGTGACCATTGGCTCCTTGGAAAACCCCGGTCAAGTATCGTTCCCTGGAGGGGGCGAAGGGGAGGATTTTGGAGTTATGGCTCGTTTATTCGGCGACAAGATCGACGTTCGGTTGACGCGGTATCAGTCGAGGGAGGACAATGCTCTTATCGGAGCGGGCGCCGCAGGCAACATAGACAATTTCCATGACCATATAATTGAATGGTGGCACGAAATCGGTTTTGGTCTAGCGGATGATCCTCCCGCGCCGCGCGTGTTTGACGACCGCGTGAATCGCTACACGCTTTCCAAGGCGAGCGAGGGTTACGAAGTTCAGCTGACGGGCAATTTTAATAAGAATTGGCGCGGGACATTCAACTATTCTTATACCGGTAAGGATCAGACGAATGTAGGTATCGTTGAGAACCAATGGTTCGTTGACACAATCGAATGGGCCACACGAACCGTCGAGACTTGGGATACCTCTACGATCACTCAGGAGTGGATTGATGCGGGAATTGTGCCAACAAACGATATTACGGAGTTTGAGGTAGAAAATGGGTCCATTCTTGCAGACCGAATCGAGACTGCTAATAACTGGAGGGCCAACAATATGGTACCGGGTCCCCCTTTCGGGCTCCGCCGAAATAAATTCAACTTCTTCACAAACTACACGTTTCACGAGGGATCTATGAAAGGATTTTCGTTTGGCGGAGGCTATCGCTATCAGGGCGCGAACATGATGCACTGGGAGACCGACACGAATGGCAATTTATCGAGAATTAAGGGTGAATCAACCGGCTATGCCGATGGTATGCTCCGTTATCGGACAACGATGAAAATGGCAGGGAAAGATATCAAGGTGTCCTACCAGTTGAACATACAAAACCTCTTTGACACAGACGATCCAACGATTGCCAGATATCTCCGTAATGATCAGGCCAACCCTGCGGATCGATTGTACTATGTGCGATCGCGTAACTTCCGCCTGTCGGCAACGTTCGATTTCTAGTTGTAATTGGTAGTTAAAGGGACACTCCTCGCGGCGGGATCTGCGGGGAGTTCCTTTTTGACTTTATTAATTAATGATTCGAGTGAATCATTGGGATTCTAAGGCCCTTTAAGGTAACAGAAAGTTTTGGGTAAGAATGAATGGCCACTTAAATAGCAGTTCATCGGCGAATAGATTCCCTCGTGTTGACCGCCGCGTCTTTTTGCGGAGCGCGGCCTATTCGCTGGCTATACCCTTTCTTCCGTCTCTGGCGTCAAGAGAAGTCTTGGCGAAAACGACCCGAGCAGCGCTTCATGCGAAACGCTTCGTCTGCTTGGGAACGCAATTGGGTTTCTACAAGGCCGACTTTTTTGCGAATGAGCAGAATCCGCGTCTGCTCGCGCCTTTGGACACGGCAGGGTTGGGCAAGGACTTTACCACCATTTCCGGACTTGACCATAAGGGGCCCACGGGAATGGGCCATGAGTTGTGCCATACCTTTCTCACGGGAACCACAAGCAAAGCGGTGTCTTTCGACCAGTATGTCGCTCCGGTGCTAGGGGCTGAAACGCGCTATGAGTCCATGCAACTTTGCGCGGGTGCGGGCAAAGCCTCTTTATCTCATTCGCAGACGGGTATTCCAATGCCCGTGACCACCAGCCCTTCCGTTATTTACGGACGTATTTACGGTGAAGGGGCACTGAGTTTAGCCCGTCAATCCTATGTGATCAATTCGGGTCGGAGCTTGTTGGACGAATTGAGGGACAGCGCTGCCAGTATATCGGCCAAGGCCAATCGCGAAGACCGTGAGAAACTCGATGAATACCTAACTTCGGTGCGCGACGTTGAGCTGACGCTTCAGCGCCGCAAAAAATGGCTGGAACGGCCTTTTCCCAAGCCAAGCTCGGATTTCAAGCTCCCTGCGGAGGAACAGATCGCGGAGGCTATGGTATTGGAAAACGAAGATCTGATGTGGGATTTAATGGCCTTGGCGATCAAAACGGACTCATGTCGCGTATTTACGCTAACGATACCGGGATCGAACGGCACCATTTATCTCGGGGATAATTTGACAGATTCCTCCTATCATAACTATTCGCATCACGGCAATAAGAAGGAGCGAGTCGAAAAGCTGGTCGCGATTGAGAATCGGCACATGAAGGGAGTCGCCCGCTTTCTCAAGGCTTTAAAAGAGGCCCGCGATGTCGATGGCAGCTCGCTTCTGGACACAACAATTACTCTTGTCGGGTCTGGTATGGGCGATCCGTCCAAGCACCGTCGCGTAAATTTGCCTCTGCTCGTCGCTGGCGGAGGCTTCAAGCATTCCAGACATATCGAGTGCGGAACCAAAGACAGCCCCAACGAGATGGCCTGCGATTTATATGTCACCTTGCTGCAGCGATTAGGATTTGAGACCAGCCAATTTTCTACGAGCGAATCCGATCTGAACCGGGAGTTGGCCTAATGAAAAAGAGCTTGGCAATCACGATTGCGGTGGGCTCGCTTTCGGTTGTGCCCGCAATCGAATCCAGCGAGAATACTCAGTCCTGGAAACCGCGTCAGGCGTTTGTCGAACAGTACTGTGTCAGCTGCCATGGTCCGGAGAAGCAGAAGGGCGACTTCCGCATCGATGAACTTTCGTTTGACCTTTCCGACCTGCACGCCTCAGACAAGTGGAAGTTGATCAGCGAATACGTAGAGTTCGAGGATATGCCTCCCGTGGAGGCTAAACGACTTCCGGACGAAAATGAGCAAAGGGTTTTCGTGGACTCTCTCAACGCCTCAATCAAGTCAGCCTATGAAAGCGCTCCGATTGGGAGAACCCCTGCCCGGCGGCTCAATCGAAACGAGTATTCGAATACGCTGAACGAACTGATTCAGATTAGAGGATTTAAGCTTCCGCTTTCGTTTCCAGCGGATGCGGCTGAAATGCCGTTCGACACCATGCCCGAGGGATTGTTTCTCTCGGCTGCAGTGCTGGATGCCTATCTGGAAACGGCGACCCTGGCAGCGGACCTGATTGTGCCGCTGCCCAATCCGGTTCCCATCAAGAGTCGGGTGGAGGCGGCCAATATTGGGGTTGATCAAAGCCGAAAATGGACGAAGGAGGGGGACCCTGCGGTCTATCTGACCGGAGCCAATACAAGCCCATGGTCGGGAGGTATTTGGGTGCCCAACTCCGCGGCTACTGCTCCAGGAATGTACCGGGTTCGACTGCTGGCCAATGCGGAAGGTTCGGTGGGAGCGGACGGGAAGCCCCTGCGTTTCAGTTTCCATCTTTCGAATCCCGCTGATTACCCGATCGCCCGTCGGGCGCTAAATATCAACCATCCACGGATGGCTTCTGTTGAGGTGAAAAACACCGAGCCCGTATGGGTGGAATGCATCGTGCCCGTGGAAAAGGGTGAAGTGATTTACGCTTTCTGTGAAAACCGCTATTCGGAGCCCCCGCTTCCCTACGCCACCAAGCAACAGATTACTCAGATGATGAACGCTGCCAAAGCGTCCGACGAGCCTACTTTGCGGGTAATGGCCATGGAAGTGGAAGGCCCGGTCGGTCCCTTGCCTCGTCAGCGAGCGTTTCTTAAGAAACAACCGCCGCGGGCGGAAGAGCGTTATCTGCGATCGATCCTTTTGCCCTTTGCTGAGCGAGCCTATCGTCGTCCACTGACGAAAGAGGAAGCCCACGAACTAATTGCTGAATCGCTGGCCCATGTATCCAATAACGAGGGTAGACCGCTTCCCGCATCCTATGCAGTCCATTATGGGATTCGCTATGTTCTGACGTCGCCCCAGTTTCTCTACCTCGAAATGGATCCTGAGCGATTCGGTGAATACAGCTTAGCGTCGCGTTTGTCCTATTTCCTGTGGTCGTCGCTCCCTGATGATACTCTTTTGAATTTAGCTGCGAAGGGGAAGCTGTCGCGACCTAGCAGCTTGTCAGCCCAAGTGAAGCGCATGATTGCGGACCCGCGGAGTGATCAGTTTATCAAGCATTTCGCGGGCCAGTGGCTAGAGAACCGAAAGATGGAGAGCCTGATGGTTTGCGATGTTCGCTACGAGTGGAACGAAATGGTGCGCAACGGGATCATTCGTTCGTCGGAACTCTTTTTTGAGGAGATCTTGCGAGAGAACCGGCCCATCAAAACTTTTATCGACTCTGATTTCATATACGCGAATGAGCCGATGCTCGAAAGCTGGGGCTTGCCTGTGGAGACCGGCCTCGCTCGACACGAAGCTAATCACCGCCACTACATGGCCTACCCAGAGATGAAACGATACGCTCTGAGCGAGCTGGTGAGTGACGGGCCCTCTCGGGTGGGCGAGCGTGG
>JAUHWE010000066.1 GCA_030424825.1 Verrucomicrobiia bacterium | reverse complement strand
TCGCAGGAATACTACTTTTCGTTGGGTTCGTGATCCTATTGTTCTTCGGAATTAGGATTCTCATCATCGCGTTCCGTAAATCGTTCCTCTGGGGACTGGGCTGCCTTTTGGTGCCCTTCGTGGATTTGATATTCGTAGCTCTACATTGGAATGAAACCAGGTCTCCATTCCTGAAATGCCTCCTCGGACTTCCATTTCTAATTGCCGGCCTGTGGCTGATGGAAGCGTCGTCCACTTAAATTCTGACATTCCCTATAGGCACACAACCGCTCAATTAAGCCTTGCGCCTATGCGAGATCAATGCCACACTCAGTACCAGTCAGTTTCGACTGTTCGTTACCCATCCAGAGATCCAAGCGTATGAAAAACCCCACGCGACAAAAAGCTCATTACGCCAAGCACAAGTATTCAGCGGTGTACTATCCTCTAGTGGGTGCCGTTTTCTTGGCTATTTCAGGCTGTGTTACTTCGCCCCTCAAGACGGACGTAGATCGTGATCGAGTGGCAGAGGCGATGGGGTACCACCCAAGCGAAATCGATTTGATGCATCTCTGCTTTTTTAAAGAAATTGAGGAGCCTGAATCGGAAAAAAGACTGAAGGGCGTTCGCGGTGTCGTCGCGAAGTCAGATACAGAAATCTGTTTAATGGATGGGGCAATCGGATTGGCCCCTCGAAGGCATTTTATTAAGATTCCCCTTTCCGAGATCGAGGGAGTTGGCGATACCCCTGGCCAAGTACAGATAAAATACCAGGACAAGTTGTTTGTGTTGGTGGTGTACAACTGGGAAGACTTTCGCCCCAACAGTTCCCTAACCAATGACCTGCGCAAACGATTGATTGCCGCCAACGTGCCTCATTTGGAAACTCAAGAACACTACAGCTGGTCCATGCTCAGTCCTAAAAGAGACCGGTACTATAGTGATTCCCGACATGACAATCCGCCTACAAACTATGAAGCCAGCATCGGTTCGATCATGAGCCAAGAGAGGGCCAAAGAACGAGAAATGGAATTACTCTTTCCTAAGTGAGTGTATAATAAGTAGTATTCAACCCCATATTCACACATCTTTCATTTGATTTTTCTATTGTAGGTCGTCTCGCTGAGGCGACTTTCTAATCATTGTCGGGTCAGCGACCGACTTGTCGGGGTCTTTCACGACCCGGCCTACAATTTTGAGAAATTGCTACGACCACGCCCTGCGATTTTCGAGAACGAATATTAGAAATGCTCCGGAGTTTTACAGGTTCTATGAAAAAGCATAATCGGTTCGGTGCTCATAAACTCAATATAATGTATCTGTTTATTCGTTACACGATAGCGTTCGCAGTAGGTTTGTCCATTGCAAGCTGCGTGACTCCACCGTTGAAAACGGAACAGAAGCGCGATCGCTTAGCTGAAGCTGTCGGATTCGAGCCTGACGATATTGCGTTTATGAACTACTGCATTTTCGAAGAAATTCGAGAGTCTGGGTCTGGAAAAAAGTTGAAAGGGCATCGCGGCATTGTCGCAGTGACAGAGTCCGAACTTTGCCTGGTTGACGGGGTGCTGAGAAAAACCCCGAAGAACTACTTTCTCAAAATCCCGCTTTCTGAGATCGTGGGTGTGAGCAGTTCAAACGGCCTGATGCAAATAAAGCATCAAGACCGTCTCATCGTTTTGTTTCTATACCATTGGAACGATCTTGTCGCTGACCGCGATCTTACCCAAGAGCTCTACCAATCACTGGTACTAGCAAATGTTCCCGGATTCGAAACGGAAGAACGCTACAGCTTTACCCGATTACAGGCCCCGCCCGAGCTTGTACCCTTCAACGATCGAGAAGAACCGCATGACCCTTATCGATTTCCTGATCAATACCCACATGGGAATAAGTATCGATGAAGCCAATTCCAAGCGTTCGAACGGTTATTGAAGTTCCCTTGAATCATATAAAATCCTCTAGAAGAAATAAGCTACTGAACAAAAGGCAGTATTACGATCTGTGCCGGCAAAGCGTCCTCAATGTCTTAGCAATCCACGCCTTCCAAGAGTGAAACCAATCGTTCAAAATTGTAGGGCTGGCGCTTGCGCCATGCCGCGTAGGCAACTCATCAACGAAATAGGCGTTTCTCGTTTCCACCCATTGCCGATATCTTGGATTCAGAATTTCCCGTATTCCGGGCTTCCGAGACCGATCAATCAAGAGCGGCGGGTGTCGCTATCTGGCGTCAAACGACGTGAGGTAAGCCGCATTCAAAAGTGGTATGATAATCGTTGTTACATAATTGGGGTCACGACCGACGACTTATGAAATCCTTGTCTTCGACTCGTACCCAAGAAAGACTACTTCGTTTTTATTAGGATATCTGTTAGCGAATAATATGAAAACGGCTCTACTATTTTTCACAATCGTCATTCTTTTTTATCCATTGCTGAAGAAACAGAAAATACTGATATGAAGATTGAGCTCGTTTACTTTAAAGGTTGTCCCAATTTTTCCAAAACAAAAGCGGAACTTGCGACAGCCATGGAAGAACTCTCGATTGAAGCAAAAATAGTGATGCTTGACAGAGAGGAAGAGAACATTCCAGAACATGCTCTGCTCTATGGCAGCCCAAGCATACTAATAAATGGTTCAGATTTATTTGGGGCGAAACCAAGCAAGTATTCCTCCTGTCGGCTGTATGGTCGGAAAGGATATCCAAACAAAATGGAAATTATGAATAAACTTGAACTACTAGGCGCTAGTAAGCAGCCATAAACAACTGCATCCAGCTACTCAAGCTCCTCAGATTCGCTTGGCGAATAAAGAAGCCCCGAGGTATTTTAAGGTAGCGGGCAGTCTCCGAGTGCCCACTCGATAAATACACCAATGGGCGCTCGGAGATCGCCCGCTACCAATGTCAGCAACCAAGCAAGCTTCGAGGTATTTACCCGAAGGGAAATAAGAATCCATTAGTCGGCCTGCCGACTACCCATTTCC
Organism: Verrucomicrobiia bacterium; assembly: GCA_030424825.1. Lineage (GTDB taxonomy): Bacteria > Verrucomicrobiota > Verrucomicrobiia > Opitutales > Opitutaceae > Pelagisphaera. The sequence continues at coordinate 9,285 of JAUHWE010000066.1, read as the reverse complement.
CGACGCAGGAGGGAACTAGTGAGTGAAGCGAACGATGTTAACAACGCTTCCTTCTTTGCCTAGGCTACTCCACTTCACTCGGTCGCTAGGTGTCCCAAGGGACAATAGGTTTTTGGATGAAAATCACGGGGATAACTCATCTCCCTCAAATTCACAAATACTCCACCAAATCGAAATTCCCTTCGAGCACGCGGTCGAGTTTCCCGGTGCGGGCGTTCGTGCGGGTATCGCGGACGAGGGGTGGGGCGATGGTGTAGCGGCGAGTGATCGAGGGGGATTCCTGACTGCGCTTTTGCAATTCCTCGTGGATTCGCTTTTTCTGGACGACCTTGTCGTTCAGAGGAACCGGAGGGGCTTCGAGGACATTTACAAAAATTTGGATACGATTTCGAGCGGTTGACTTGGCCACCGGGGAAGCGTCCGTTTCCCAAAGATGGATTCCGGTTTCGCTTTCCAGCAAGGAATGACAGGCGAATCCCGAAATATGATAAATGGCCTCGATCTGATCCGTGGAGCGCTCATAGGGTGGCTCGTGCAGCTGCGTTAGGCGCATATTGCGTCGAATCGCCCAGCTGGTGTACATCGCCTGCATTTTCTCGAACGTTTCAAACTCCTTCTGACCGGAGTTCATCCGCAGGTGCAAAACGGTTTCTTGAGGGTGCCCTTTGAGCGAGTCATCAATGGCCCGCTTAAGTAAGAAGACTTGTTGGGCAAAGCGGCAGGTAAGGTCTTCAGAAAGGCCTTTCTTCGACGCCAGGCGATCGAGCAACGACTTGCCGCGTTCGTAGGCGGACTCAATCCGATCCACCAGCTCCATTCGCCCTAAAGTTTCAAAACGATTAGGATCCGTCCAGAATCCGTCTTGATAAGATTGCTCATAGATCTCCGTCTTCAACTCCTGCCAAGCCCTGCCTTTCAGGCTTTCCTGTATCTCCTCGAAACCGGACTTGATGAGCTTCATCTCGCCAGCTCCCCCAGAAGGGCTGACCATGATCACCTCCAGCGAGGCCTGTCCGAAATCGGCGGGGGAGTCGGGTAGGGGGTCCCCTTCCGCAGGGGCATCGGGATCGACAAACTCCACTTCAAGCGCATTTCCCTTGGCCCGGACGAGCAGGAACTGATCGCCCTCAGGCACGTTGCGGTTCACGATCGCATGGGCAAGGGGCGTGAGGAGGTAACGATCGATCGCACGCTTGAGCGGCCGGGCGCCAAGATCCGGAGTGAATCCCTTATTGAGCAGAAACTCGATCGCCGAATGAGCCCATTCGACGGCCCACTGACGGGATCGCAATCCGCGACGCTGCAAGACGTCACGCAATTCTTTGCGAAGAATCTGCCGCATGACTTCACGTGTGAGTGGTTTGAATACAATAACGCGATCGAGTCGATTGACAAATTCGGGGCGAAAGGACTTTTTGACCGCCTTGTCTAGAGCGGTCGGATCGAACTGCGGCGCGCCTCTCCCGCCAAAGCCGACCGAGGGCGTAAACTCCTTAGCAGCGCCCAAATTGGAAGTGAGCAAAATCAGACAATGGCGACAATTTACGGTATACCCCATGCTGTCCGTCAAGCGGCCATCGTCAAATACCTGCAGAAAGAGATCCCAGATGTTTTGATTGGCTTTCTCGAACTCATCGAGGAGCAGAATCGAAAAGGGCTGCTTCCGTATGCGTGCGGCGAGTGACTGGGTCTGGTCGCTTTCCCCATTTCCGCCGAGCAGCTTTTGTAGCGAACTCGAATCCTGGTACTCGCTCATATCCAAACGGATCATACGCTCTTCAGACCCGAATAGAAAGGTGGCCAGCGCCTTGGCGATTTCCGTTTTGCCCGTACCTGAGGGGCCTACCAATAGAAAAACGCCCAAAGGACGTGTAGGGTCCGAAAGCCCGGCCTTGATCATGGCGATCCGATCCACCAGGCAGTCGACGGCTTCCTTCTGACCCTTAACGCGGTCATCGAAATAGTCGCGAAGGGATTTCAGATCTAGGCTCTCGCGATCGTCGAGCAGGGCGGATGGCAGTCCCGTTTGCTGGGCGAGGGTGAACAAGAGGTCCTTGAGGGCAATCTCCGCTTCCGAATTCGAATCGATCTGCAATCGCCCGAGGGTGCTCTTGAGGAGTTCCAGAACGTTTCCCGGCGCCGCTAGATCGGACAAATACTGGGTGGCGAGCTTCTGGCATTCCCGCAGCGTGTTATCACTTTCAAAGCTCGCCTTAGGAGCCGCTAGCGTGACCCAGTCCTTGGCCAGTTCAAGTGTCGTGGCATCGCTGAGTGACTGGAGCTGGATTCGTTCCATCGACGAACGCAACCGAGGACGGTTTTGCACCAGCTTCTGGAACGCCCTGGACTCGCATTTGGTAGCGATTACGATTTTCTCGGCGACGATACGCGGGAGCATGAGGTCGAGCACGCTGTGCGTATTCAATTTATGCCGACCGGCCATATCCAATTCTTCGAGTGATGGAACCAGCCAAACAACTCGCTTTTCGGGACCGATATTTTTGAACAAGGTCGTCATCCGTTGCTCCAGTTCCCCGATATATGATTGGCCGGCCATAATCTCAACGGCGCCCGCCTGGAAGACCGTCCAGCCCGACCGAAGGTACTTTTCGATCACCAACTCGAGGAGCGTCGACTTGCCCACGCCCGCTTCGCCTAGAATCACAAGGGATCGGGGCGGGGACTGGTCCAGTGCCAATTCGCATTGCGACATACCTTGTTCCAGTCCGTCATGCATGGCGATCTCGTCGATCCTCGATTCATCTATAATCTGACCAAAAGAATTGAGAAAATCGAGATCCACTTTCTGGCGACGATGCGCTTCAATCGCTTCCAACAGAGGTGACAACTCTTTGATTCCCAACTTCTTGATAAATTTCTCGATAGCCTCGACCGTATCCGAATCCAGGCCAGAGAGCTCCTTTTCAAAACGAAACACTTCGCCCTTAGGGATGCGTCGCCTTAAGTGTTCCCGCATGCACTGGATCGCGACAGCGTTCGACTCCCACCATTCCTGAGCTTTAGCCAGGCACAATGCGGTCGAGCGAGCCACGTCTCGAGAATCCATGTATCGTAGAACAAAATACAATATGAAAGAATTCCCACCATCGTAGTTCTCCAAAATGGCACGGGAAACCTCTTCGGGGTCCAATGTGCGCTGACACAACGCTTCGAGTCCCAAGCAGGCCGCTGTAGGCGAATTCGACTGAGCGACCTCTAGGATCTGAGCATTGGAAAACGCCGGGTCGCAAAGCAATTTGACTCCTCTAGGAAAATGTTCACTCGTCAGCAGGGCGCTGGGATGGGCGGACGCTTGGTATTCCGTTTCGGCTTGCGGGAGAATCGGGTTCAATTGCTCCCAGAGATTCTGGCCCGGAGGTTCTTCCGAATTCGTTTCGAGAGGCGCCGTTTTCTCTTTGGCCTCGGCTACTGGGCTGGAAACGGTCGGCGAGGCCGGTTTCCTCGAAGACTTTCTTCCAATGGCAACTGCGACAACGATTGCGACGACAAGAAGGGGTAACAGAATTCCAAGATCCACACCCAGTATTTCATACGAAACCAGCCAATCGTCAACGACTTATCTCGCAGAAAGCACGACCCGTTATTGCCGCATCCCATTCCCAGCCCCGTGAACGCTGCAACCCGATATGGGCCGGCGACGGACTACTCGTCAACTACAAGGAATTGTCCCATCATTCCGCGATCCTCGTGTTCCAGAATATGGCAATGGTACATGTAAGGGACATCCGGATTGGCGAATTGCTTGAATTGCATAATCACATTCACGTTTTCTCCCGATTCCACATGCACCGTGTCTTTCCAGCCGGATTCCTCGGCTGCAGGAGGCCGACCATCTCGGTCAAGAATCAGAAACTGAACCAAGTGTATGTGAAAAGGGTGCGTGCGACCCGTTCGGTTTCGAATACTCCAGACCTCAGTATCGCCCAAACGAACGCGCTCATCAATCCGCTTCATGTCCATGGACTTTCCATTAATCACCATTCCACCCAAAATAATAACTCGCCTGACCGCTGCGGTTTCCGGGTCAATACGGTGTATTCGATTTAAGGATTCGGGAATATTGTGAGATTCACGGGTCGGATTTTTCGGGCGTATTTCCATAATGTCGAAATGCCCATTGGTAGTGCCACCAAACCACGCCGATGTGGTTTCGAGCAATCCGGCATCCGGGAAACTCTTCAGTTTAACCGAATCACCTTTGCTGAAATCCACCACAATCTCGGCCCGTTCACCGGGGGAGAGACGAACTCGGTCAACCGTCACGGGTGAATCGAGAAATCCGCCGTCAGTCGCGATGACTTCAAACTCCCGCTGGTCGTCAAAGCCAAGCCAGTAGATCCTGGCATTCGAACCATTCAGGATGCGAAAGCGAATCTTCCGTGCCTCGACCTCTAGGTACGGGTCGAGCGTGCCGTTTACCACAATGGACTCGCCAAAATTCGCGCCGTTGCGGATTTGGTAGTCCAACGAGCCATCTTCGTGAAAAAGCCGATCCTGAATAATGAGCGGTATATCATCCACTCCATATGTATCCGGAATATCGAGACTCTTGCTATTTTCATCCTCGACGATAAATAGCCCCGCAATGCCGAAATATACCTGCTCAGCAGTCTTCCCGTGGGTGTGCGGATGATACCAAAGTATTCCCGCCTCCTGGGTAATTTCGAAGTCTGCCGTCCAGCTCTCACTTGAACGAATCGTCTGGTGGGGCGTACCGTCCATCTCTGCGGGAACGTGCATTCCATGCCAGTGCATTGTAGTCGTTTCCTTTAACTCGTTGTGGACGTTCAGAAGAACACGGTCCCCACGTTCTGCTCGAATCGTCTGTCCCAAGTAGGTGCTGTTGACTCCCAACGTATCAGCAGGTTTTCCATCCATAAACTCCGTTTTGCGGTGCTGAACACGTAGAACGAATTCTTTAGTTCCGTCTGGATTGATGGTGAACTCCATCTCGGGTGGGATCTTCAGATCGTTCTCGAACGCCAGTCCTGCATTTGTCACTTGGACGAAGAGGCACCAGTACAATAGGGCGATCGCTACGACTAGTATCGAGGCAAGGAGTCCAACGACGCACCGAAGACCTCGAAAACCCGTTTGCTTAACGGATGGAGACATATTCAGTCGTTGACGTTGGGCCAGATGAGAAAGTTTCAGCTAATCCAGCGTATCGGTTTATGCGATAGTGTCCCGCTGGCTTTTGAGCGGACACACCATTTTTCCCTACCTTCCCGCCCATTTCTACATTTCGCACAATATGCATTATGTCTAATTAAGATATTTACCTAGGGACTGTCTGAATCTGTGCTTTTTACATTCTGCCCTACTGCGAATTTGGGATTTACGGGATCAGGCCTAAGCGCGTTCGCCGGCATTGGTTAGCAATCGCAGTGTGAAACCGCTCCTACAGAGTGGCGAACGCGCTTGGGACTGTTTTTTTTTGCTCAGGCTAAAGCGACTGAGCTACTTTTAGTGCAGGAAGCTGCGGATACCGGTGTGAGTCAGGGTCATGCCGTATTCGTTGCAGGCTTCTACGATGAATGGGGTTCGTAGAGATCCTCCGGTTTCCACGATGTGCTGGATATTAGAACGACTGGCCCGGTCGATATTGTCGCGGAACGGGATGAAGGCGTCGCTGCCGAGGCAGATGTCCTTGTATTGGCGATTCCATTCAATGCGTTCCTCGCGGGAAATGGGCTCTGGTTTCGTATTGAAATTTTGGAGCATCATTTCTTCTTCTCTTGAGCTAAGCGAATCCCACAAAAGGTACTGGTCGATGAGGTTGGTCTTGTCGACCTTCTTGATTCCATCCTTGAAGTCGAGGCCTCGCACTTTTGGATGACGCTGCAGGAACCACTTATCGGCTTTGTCACAAGCCAGCCGCGTACAGTGAATTCTAGACTGCTGGCCGGCTCCAATCCCCACGATCTGCCCATCGTACGCCACACTGATGGAGTTGGACTGGGTGTACTTGAGGGAAATCGCGGCCACGAGTAGCGTTTCGATGGTCTCGTCAGAGATCGCCTTGTTCTCCGAAACGACGTTTTGCAGATCCGCTTTGCTGATTAGGCGGCTGTTTCGGGTCTGGTTGAGCCCGATGCCGAACAGTTCGCGGGATTCAATGCCCTCGGGCATGAAATCGTAGTCGATCTCAAGAACCACGAAACCGCCCTTCTTCTTCCCTTTGAGGATTTCCAGAGCCTCGGGTTCGTAACCGGGCGCGATAATGAGGTCGGATACTTCCGTTTTAAGAAACTGAGCGAGACTGACATCGACGACATCGCTCACGGCCAATGCGTCGCCGAATGAGCACAACCGGTCTCCTCCACGTGCACGGACATACGCGCTGGCGACTTCCGAAAAGTCAGTGGTTTTAAGAAATTGAGACTCCTTAAAGGCCCCATCGATCGGTTTGGCGATCGCGGCTCCGGCCGGGCTGACGTGCTTGTACGATGCGGCAGATGCCTTCCCGGTGGCTTCCTTCAGTTCCCGCACCAGTTGCCAGGAAGTCAGGGCGTCGAGCATGTTGATGAACCCTGGTGCGCCGTTCAGTATTTTGAGCGGTGACGGTTTCGGAAGCTGGATGGAGGCTTCGGTTTGATGAGGATTGGCGCCGTAACGAAGGGAAATCATGCCCTCTTGCTATGCGACAATACCCGCGAATGAAAAGACCGAAAATACGGAACGAAGAAAAAGTCGGCTTATCGTCGCAGGACTGGCCTATCGCCAGCCATAAATCTCACGGCAAAATTTTCCAAAAACCCACTTAACAGCGGAATAATTCAACCCGCAGGAGCGATACCAATCGCGACTAGAAGCCGAGGATTTCACGGGATCAGCCATTCACAATGGCCTCGTACGCATGTTCCAAGATCGTTATCCCGCAAAAATGACGCTTTAATTGAATAGAATTGCCCGAGATTCGTCCAAATCCTAGCTTAGTCCATAATTCTCCTCAAACTGAGCCTCTGTAATGACCTCTACTCACACTTCTATTCTGGACATGATCGATAGCGAAACCTATTGGGTAGCATAAAATGACTGAAACCACCCCCTCTAGCGAACCCTCAAACACTAACTCGTGCTGTGGACCCGACGCCGCATCCTTTTACGCGTATCTCATTCTGCGCGTATGGCTTGGGCTGAGAGCACTCGTAACGGGAATCGAAAAATTCTCTGCTACTGTGACCAAGGAAGTGGCCATGGAGGCAGAGGAAGGCGGCTTCGCCATCCCAGGCCTCGTCACTGAAATGAAGGTCAAGGAGTACGGGTTTTCCCATTATCACGGCGTTCCCGAGGCTCTCTACGAAAAACTGGCGGAGGAGCCACTCATGCCCGGATTCGCCCTATCGATCTATTCGGGAGTGCTGGGCTACATTTTGATTGCGGTCGGCGTCATGATCCTTGCTGGAATTTGCTCTCGACTGGCCCTACTCGTTTCCGGCCTCGTTTGGGCCAGCCTTTCCGTAGGGCTCATCCTTCTCAAGCAGGACGCTGGCATTGCCTGGCTCGGCATGCACGTCGCATTGACCGTCGGCGCCTTGCTGTTGGTGAAACATAATCGATTCTCCGTGGTCGAAAAGTACTAGTCTCTACTCAAAATAACTACTTTATGAATACTCCCCAAACTTCAACGACTCCCGTAGGCCGTCGCCAGTTTCTTAAGACAGGCGCCCTCGCCTCTGGTGGGATTCTCCTAGCTCCTTCTATCATGAAGGCCCAGTCTTCTCCCAACGGGAAGATCAATCTCGCCATTCTCGGCTATGGGAAGCAAGGTGAAGTCCTCACGACTTCGATGCTCGAAATCCCCAATCCCCCTTTCCACGTGGTTGCGGTTTGCGACATCTGGAAAAACAGCATCGGCAAGTGCCGCAGCGCCCTTCGCAAAGTCAGCCCCGATCTGAAATGGTATTTCGACTACCAGGAGCTGATCGCCGCCAAAGACGAGCTGGGCTTGGACGCAGTCATCATCGCTACGCCTGACTTCTGGCATGCCCGTCATACCAATGCCTGCCTGAAAGCCGGTCTGCATGTCTACTGCGAGAAGATGATGGCGAAGACGCCTGACGAAGCCCGCTCGATGGTGCGCACCGCTCGCGAAACCGGGCAGCTGCTGCAGATCGGTCACCAGCGACGCAGCAATCCGCGCTATCTGCACGCTTATCACAATTTGACCAAGCGCGCAGAACTGATGGGACGCTTCACGACTGCGAATGGCCAATGGAACCGCTCGGCAAAGCCGTTCCGCGAAGTCAATCCTCGGATCGCAGTAGAACAGGACGTTCTGGAGAAGAATGGCTTCGAAAACATGGAGCAATTCCTGAATTGGCGCTGGTTCCGCGATCTCAGCGGCGGACCGATCTCCGATCTCGGATCTCACCAAATCGACATTTTCAACTGGTTCTTCGATGCCCTTCCGAAAAGCGTTATGGCCAGCGGTGGCCACGACTACTACAAGGATCGCGAGTGGTATGACAACGTAATGGCCATCTACGAATACGATACTCCTAATGGCCCGGCCCGCGCGTTCTACCAAACACTCGCTACGACGGGTGCGGGAGGCGGCTACTACGAATACTTCATGGGTGACGAAGGCGCGCTACGCATGTCCGAGAACCCTGCGTTCACTAAAATGTACCGTGAAGCCAGCGCTCCCTCTTGGGACGAATGGGCGAGCAAAGGCTTTATCCGCAAGGAAGAGGCCGCCGCGGCAAAGGTGCAAACCAAGGTGGACGTACGCGAATCCGCCCCACCGGACGCCTACGAAATCCCAGTCGTGCTCGACAAGAAGCCACACACGCCCCACCTCGAGAATTTCTTCGCCGCCATCAACGGCAAGGCGAAACTCAATTCCGACGGGGAGCACACCTTCAAGAGCGAAATGGCCATCTTCCGCGTTAACGAAGCCGTGGCTGCTCGCAAAACGCTAGAATTCACCAAGGAAGATTTTGAAGTTTAATCGGTATCCATCTTCCATACACAAACAACTTATACTGAAGATATGACAAAGACACTAGTTTCGTTTATCGCTGTGGCCGCTTTCTCGGTCGTAGCGCTCGCTAATCATCACGGAGGGAAAAAAGCCCTCGAAATCGAGTTCCCACCGCCCTTTCTGATCGGTACTCCGGTTCAAGTGAACCTTCCGCATTTGGAGGCTCCGGGAACCCCTCGCCCAACCATTATGGTCCCAGAAGGCGTCACTAATTTGGCCAAGGGCAAAGAAGTGACATCGAGTGACGACTTTCCTATCATCGGAGGTCTCGACTA